>DATDON010000058.1:0-14974 GCA_035293225.1 Candidatus Manganitrophaceae bacterium | reverse complement strand
GGCAAGATCCGGACTTTTCGAGAGCCTTCAATCGGCCCCTCGGATGTTCCGGCGACCGTCGCCTCGATCCCGGCGCGGCGTAAAATATCGATCACGGTCACCGCTTCGATCTCCTCAAATCCGGGCGCCAGAAGGACCAATACTTTTTTCATGGTTTCCGTTCCGCCTCCAACCATTCCCAGAAGGTCATAGATTCCTCCCGCCTCTCAGACCGTTGAGGCCTTGGATTCCTTCCTTGCAATATCCGAGGGGGAGCCAGGGGCAGCTCCCGCAAATATCGGCCAGCTCCTCACCTTTCACCCGCCCCCCGATTTTCCGGAGAATATCGCCCCACGGGAGAATCTCATCATTCGAGATTTCCAGCCTCGCCATCACCTCCCGATCTTGCCTTCTCATCTCCGCTTCGGAGCCGGGGCCTTTCAGGCCGCACCCTTCCGGAGCAAGATGAGGACAGGCGGCGCAGACTTGATCGGGCTTTTCGACGACCTGTACCGTTTGATCGGGCGAAGCGGACAAACGCCGATGAATCGCGGAGAGATTCTCGACAAAGGAGGGGCTGTATCCCTCTCCCCGGAAGCCCTGGAGACAGAGAAGGGTATGTCCTCGAATCGTCAAGAGTCCCATGACTTACGGGAAATGGTTGCAGGAGCAACGGAAACCATCAATCCCCCATCGCCTTCTTTTCTTTCGTATGCAGCGTCCCATCCTTTTTCGGCGGAAGCTCTTGGGGACCTTTCACGGCGCCGTCTCCATGAACGATTTTCCGAAGGGTCTCCCCTTCCACCACCTCTTTTTCAAGGAGGAGGCGCGCCAACGTTTCCAGGTGGCCCCGATGCTCCTTTAAGATTTCCTGAACGCGGGCGTAAGTCCGGTCGATGATCTCCTTCACCTCATGGTCGATCAACTTGGCGAGCTCTTCGCTGTACTCCTTGACCCCCGGCGCCCATCCATCCAACGCGAGGGCGCGGCGATCCCGCTCGAACGAGACAAGGCCCAATTTCTCGCTCATCCCGAACTCCTTCACCATGCTCCGGGCGATGTCGGTCGCGCGGGTCAGATCATTCTGCGCGCCGGTCGAAACTTCTCCGAAGGCGAGTTCCTCCGCCACCCTCCCCCCCAATAAAACCGCCAATCGGTCGTGAAGCTCGCTCCGGGTCATCAGATATCGATCTTCGGTCGGGAGTTGAAGGGTGTACCCGAGCGCGGCGATCCCGCGCGGAATAATCGAAATGCGGTGGACCCGGTCGGCGTTCGGGACCAGTTCGGCGACCAGGGCGTGCCCCGCCTCGTGATAGGCGACGAACTCTTTCTCCTTTTTATTCATGACCCGCTTCTTTTTCTCCAATCCGGCCGTCACCCGGTTGATCGCCTCTTCAAAATCGTCCATCTCGACGAAATTTTTATCCTTGCGCGACGCCAACAGGGCCGCTTCATTCACGATGTTCGCCAGATCGGCCCCGACGAATCCGGGGGTTCGCGCCGCCAACAGTTTCAGATCGACTTTGGGATCCAACCTCACCTCGCGCGCGTGGACCTTTAAAATTTCTTCGCGCTCCCGGATGTCGGGACGATCGACCAGAATTTGCCGGTCAAACCGGCCGGGCCGAAGGAGGGCCGGATCGAGGATTTCAGGCCGGTTGGTGGCCGCCATGATGATCACCCCTTTTCTCGTGTCGAACCCGTCCATCTCCACCAGCAGTTGATTGAGGGTTTGATCTTGCTCCGCGTGCCCGCCTCCCAGCATCCCCAATCCGCGGGCGCGGCCCACCGCGTCGAGCTCGTCGATGAAGATGATACACGGCGCCTTTTCCTGCGCCTGGGCGAAGAGGTCCCGAACCCGCGCCGCGCCGACTCCCACAAACATCTCCACGAACTCCGAACCGCTGATCGAGAAAAAGGGAACCCTCGCTTCGCCCGCGACCGCCCGCGCCAAGAGGGTCTTGCCGGTGCCGGGAGGGCCGACGAGGAGCACCCCTTTCGGCATCTTTCCGCCGAGCCTCTGAAATTTCTTCGGCTGGCGCAAAAATTCGATGATCTCCATCAGCTCTTCCTTCGGCTCATCCGCCCCGGCGACATCGTTAAAACTGACCTTCACCTCTTTCTGGGCGAAGACCCGCGCCCGGGACCGGCCGAACGCCATGAGGGTCTGCCCGCCCCCCATCCTTCTGGAGAGCAGGTTCCAGATGAATAAAATCGCCATCGTCGGCAAAATCCAAAAGAGAAGGATATCGCGGAGCCAATTGCTCTGAATTTCCCCGGTGTATTTTATCTTCCGGGCCTCCAACTCCTGAATGAGGGCGGGATCGTCCACCCGGATCGCGTTGAACGGCTCCTCCTTCCCGGACGGGTCGATCCGGATCCCTTGGATTCTCTCCTTTGATACGGCCACCTCTTTGATCTTTCCTTCCTGAACAAGATGTTTGAATTCGCTGTACGAAATCTGTTTGGACTGGGGAGAAAAAAAGAAAAAAGGGAGGAGGGTCATGATGAAGAGGATGATGAAAAGGGGCCAGCCGGAAAACTCGCTTTTTTGTGTTTGCGGCATAAAACAACTCCAAAATCGGCGCCGGAAAACCTTCAAGCAGGCGCCTGAATGGCTCATTATAGCATAGACGCCCTTCCGATTTCAGGCTCGATAGGGGGCCGCAGAGTCACGTCATTCTGTGATTAAATTTTTTGAAAAGGGGTTCCTACAAGAATTGAACACATGCAGCACATCCTGTGTCCCATCCTGTGTCTCATCCTGTTCGTCATTCCCGAATGTTTAATCGGGAATCCAGAATGCAAAGAGATCAATCTCTTATGGATTCCCGCTTTCGCGGGATGGTTTCCGTTCCTCCGGAAACCATTCCCCGAAGGTCAATGACGATCCGCTGCGGAGCTTAACGTGACCCTGAGCGCTCCGGCTATTTACCCTTTTGCTTTTTGTTCTTTTAGATAGATTTCTGCGAGATCGACGTAATTTTGGGCCGATTGGGACAAAAAAGCCGTTTCTTCATCGGTCAAGGGCCGTTTGACCTTTGCGGGAACCCCCATCGCCAGCGACCCCGGAGGGATCTTCATCCCCTCCGTCACCAGGGCGCCGGCCCCGATGATCGATCCTTCGCCGACCTCGGCCCCGTCGAGGAGGATCGCCCCCATTCCGACCAAAACCCGGTCGAAGACCGTGCAGCCGTGCAGGGTCACATGATGCCCCACCGTCACCTCGTCGCCGATCCGGAGCGGATGTGTCTTCCGGGTGACATGGAGGACCGAAAGGTCTTGAACATTGGAGCGCGCTCCGATCCGGATGAAATGGACGTCTCCCCGAACCACCGCTCCAAACCAAATGGAGCTCCGCGCGCCGATCTCGACGTCTCCGATCACCTGAGCCGACGGCTCTATAAAGACGGTCGGCGGAAATTTCGGAAATATATGATTAAAAGAATGGATCACGGAAGGCCCGAATTGAACAGGGATCGATTTTTCGACAGAATACCACGCCCTTTCTCCCTTTGACAAGAATTTTTACGCGCGACGCGGACCGAAGCGCTTCAACAATCGGGTCCTTCCAATATCAATCCATTTTTGCTATAGTAGGTTGTCACGTTCAAACGGAATCTCAGTTCAAGACAGCCTCATCCGCGCGCCTATGGTTTTTTACTTTTACGAAGATTCGATGAAGGGGGTCGCCAAAATCTCGGTCGACGGGCTGGTCCCCCAGAGTTATCACCTCAGCCACTGGAAAGGGAACAATACCCCCGCTCCGCTTAAAGCGGACACCTCGACGGAAATCGCGCTCCGTTACCTTTCCCATCCGAATCCCAAGATCTTTTTTCCACAGGTCCATATCATCACCAACAATCATTTCGACACCGACGGTCTCCTGGCGGTCTGGGCGCTGCTCAACCCTAAAAAAGCGGAGCCGATGGCGGCGCGCCTGATTCACGCCGCAGAGGCGGGAGACTTCTGCTCCTTTTCGTCCGAAGAAGGGGTCCAGATGAATCTTCTCATCCAAGCTTTTTACGCCTCCGACGAAAGCCCCTTCATCCCCCAACTGGCCGGCTACCCCGGCCCCAAAGAGGCGTTTTTCTATAAAACGCTCCTTCCTCTCCTTCCCGATCTTTTTCGGAAAAAAGATGAATATCGCGCCCTTTGGAGAGAGGCCTATGATGAAATTCTCCAATCGATGGAACTTTTCGAAAAAGGGATTATCGGCGTCGAGGAATATGAACAAGAAAGACTTTCCGTCGTAATCGATGAACGCCGGCCGGCGCGGCAGGCGACCGATCACCACTGCCAGGGAAATCTTTTTTTGGTGATCGAGGACCGGGAACGGGTAGAAGGGGGGTTCGGCTACGAACTGGAATACCGCTATTACGCCTGGGCCGACACCGTCACCCGCCCTCCGATCGTCATGATCCCGATGGAATCGCTTGCGGAGCATCTGAACCGGCATGAGGGCCCGGCGGATGGGAAATGGATGACCCGCGACTACGCGGGCCGGTCGATGACGTCGGTCTTAAAGTTCACAGACGAGAAAGGGACGCGATGTCTCAGCCGGCTCTATCCCGAGCAGGTCATCCAGCTCGTTCTTTCCCATCTCCGTCAGAAAGAAACCGAATCTTAAATTTGAGCAAGTGTGCGTATGGCGACTCCGATTCTGACCGACGACGACCTCGCCTCTTCCCTGATCGAATATGCCGCCCAAGGCGCCCTTCTCTCGGCGTTTCTCTGCCGCCCCAAGCGGGCCGGCGCTCCCGGCGTCATCCTGCTTCAAGAGTGGTGGGGGTTGAACGACCACATCAAAGAGATCGCCCAACGGCTCGCCAAAGAAAATTACACCGTCCTCGCGCCTGATCTCTACAGCCGATTCGGAAGCGTCGTCACAAAAAACGCCGCCGAAGCGGCCAAACTGATGGACGCCCTCTCCCCGGCGCAAACGCTTTCCGATCTTCAAGCGGCCGTCCGGTATTTAAAAGGGCTTCTTCGGCCCGACTCCGATCCAATCGGCGTGATCGGTTTTTGCATGGGGGGCTCTTACGCCCTGCTCCTCGCCTGCCGGACGGAAGAGATCCGGTGCGCCGTCCCTTTTTACGGCCGGGTCCCGGCCGATTCCGAGCTTCAACATCTCTCCGCTCCCCTCCTCTTCTTTTACGGCGACGAGGACGGCTGGATCACGAAGGAAGAGGTCGGAAGATTGGAAAAGGCCCTCAAGCGATATAAAAAAGAGGGAGCGGTCAAAACCTACCCCGGCGCGCCGCACGCCTTCTTCAATAACACGCGCCGGGAAGTCTATGATCCGGAAGCGGCCGGGGACGCCTGGGGAAAAACATTGGATTTTTTGAACCGATATTTGAGGAAAAACAGCGTATGATCAACACGCAGCGGATGACCGAGCATTTCCTGAAGCTGGTTCAGATCGACAGCCACTCCAAAAAAGAGCGGGCCGTGGCGCTTCAGCTTCAAAAAGAGCTGGAGGAACTCGGCGCCGCCGTCGAATTCGATCAGGCGGGGGAGGCGGTCGGAGGAGACACCGGCAATCTCATCGCGCGCCTCCCCGCGACCGACCCGTCGATCCCTCCCCTCCTCTTGTCCGCGCACATGGACACGGTCGTCCCGGGAGAGGGAATCAAACCGGTCGTCGAAGGAAAGAAGATCCGGAGCGACGGGAGGACGATTTTAGGGGGAGACGACAAGTCGGGAATCGCCATCATCGTCGAAACCCTTCGGACCCTTCGAGAAGAACGGGCGCCGCATGGAGAGATCGAGGTGGTCTTCACCATCTGCGAGGAGTTCGGTCTCATCGGAGCGAAGCATCTCGACACGACCCGGCTGAAATCGAAATACGGCCTGGTCCTTGATTGCGACAACGTCGGCTTTCTCTTTACCAGGTCCCCCTCTTCCGATCGGCTGGAATTCAAAATCCACGGCCTGGAAGCCCACGCCGGCGTCTGCCCGGAACGGGGAATTTCGGCGATTCAGATCGCCGCGGAAGCGATCGGCCGGATGAAGCTCGGCCGGATCGACGACGAGACCACCGCCAACATCGGGACCATCCAGGGGGGCTCGGCGACCAACATCGTCCCGAATTATGTTTACGTCAAGGCCGAATCAAGGAGCCACAGCGAAGAGAAACTGGCGGCGCAGACCGCCCACATGCGGGAATGCTTCCGGCAAGCGGCGGAAAAATTTTCCGTCGAGATCGACGGGAAAAAGATCGCCGGCCGGATCGAAGAGAAGATCTGGCGCGATTACGACCGGATGGACGTCCCGGAAAAATCTCCCATCGTCGAACGGGTCATGAAGGCGGCCAAGGGTCTTTCCTACACCGTCCGGACCAAGGCGACCGGCGGAGGTTGCGACGCGAACGTCTTCAACCGGAAGGGGATCACCGTCGCGAACCTCGGAACCGGCATGCACGATATCCATACCGTCAAGGAGTGGCTCAGCGTCGATGAGATGACTCGGGCGGCCGAGATCGTCCTGGGGGTTTTGAAAGAAAATCGAACGATGAAATAAGGCGTTGATGCAATCCCAAATGAAACTCGGCGACTTCTTGATCGCCTATCTGAAAAAAATCGGGGTCCGGCATCTCTTCGGCATCCCCGGAGACCTGGTGATCAAACTCTTCCTGAATTTCGGAAGGCCGAGGGGATTGAAGGTGATCACCCTCTCCCACGAGCCGGGGGTGGGGTTCGCCGCCGACGGCTACGCGCGGGCGACCGGAAAACTGGGGGTCGTCTGCGTCACTTACGGCGCCGGAGGGCACAACATGGTGAACCCGGTCGCCGGATCGTTCTCCGAGAAGGTCCCGATCCTCGTCATCTCGGGCGGGCCGGGAGAGGAAGAGCGGAAGCTCGGCGTCCTCATTCATCATCAGGCCAAAGAGATCGAATCCCAATACCATATCTACAAAGAGCTGACCTGCGCCGCCCGTATCATCGAAGACCCGCTCCGCGCGGCGGAAGAGATCGACGACGTCATTCAAACGATTTTGATCGAGCGGCGCCCCGGCTACATCGAGATCCATCGCGACAAAGTCGATATTTTGATCCCCATCCCTCAACGGATCCTTCATTGGGATGGAAAAACGATCGATCCCCCCTCCGATAAAAGGAAGGTCCTCGAAGCGGCGAAAGAGACCGCCCTCCGGCTTCGCCGATCGAAGCGTCCGGTCCTCATCGTCGGGATCGAAGTCCATCGATTCGGGATGATGAGGGAGACGATCAGACTGGCCGAGGCGATCGGCGCGCCGGTCCTCACGAATGTCCTCGCCAAGGGCGCCTTTCCGATGGACCATCCCCTCGCAATGGGGGTCTACATCGGGCCGCTCAGCCACCCGTCGATCAAGAAGCGGGTCGACCGGGCCGATCTCGTCCTCAGCCTGGGGACCCTCCGCACCGACGTCGATTTGGGAATCCAACCGCCGGAAATCCCCCGCGAGAAATCGATTCTGGCCGTCGAAAATAGGGTCCACGTCAGCTTCCACACCTATACCGATGTCCGCATCCACGATTTTATCCAAGCCCTCTTAAAGAGCCCCCTTCCCCGGCGCCGCGAAACGATTATTTACAGAGACAACCTCCCCCCCCGGTCCAAGAGCAAACCCCGTCAACCGATTCGGATGGCCGACGTCCTTCATGAGGTGAATGATTTTCTAAAAGATAGAAAAGGCTTCATGGCCGTCACTGAATCCGGGGACGCCCTCTTCGCAGGAATCGACCTGAAGGTGGGAGGAGGGGGGATCTATCTCGCGCAGGGGTATTATTCCTCAATGGGATTCGCCGTCCCGGGAGCGTTGGGCGCCCAGATCGGGACCGGCCTTCGCCCCTTGATCCTCTGCGGAGACGGCGGCTTTCAGATGACCGGCCATGAGATCTCCCAGGCGCCCCGGTACAATTTGAATCCGATCACGCTTCTTCTGAACAATAAAGGATGGGGCATCTTCCGCCCGATCGCCGAACAGGAGACCCTCCTCTCCCTCCCCGATTGGCCCTACGCCGAGCTGGCCCGGCTATGGGGAGGGGCCGGCTTCAAAGTCCAAACGGCGCCGGAGCTGCGGGAGGCGCTTCTGAAGGCGGAGAAGACCCCCTCCTTCGTCATCATCGAAATCGCCATCCAACCGAACGACCTCTCCCCGATGTCCCGAAAATATATCGAAGCCGCCGCCAAGCGGGCGAAGATGACGTGACCGCCCTTCATCCCCCAAGAACAGAGATAAAAAGCTGTCATTGCGAACGGAGTGAAGCAATCTCGTAGTCTTGCATGGTTTTCGTTGCTCCTCAAACCATTCCCTAAAGGTCACTAAGATTGCCATGCGCGCTTCGGGCGCCTGCAATGACAGGTAATTCAAGCCGTTACATTTCCTATCTCTGTTCTTGGGTCAAGGAAAGCGCATTGATCTTTTCGGGAGGTTTTGCTAAGCTAAACCTAATTTCAATCGATCCATCATCCGTTAGACGCTAACCGACCGAAGGAGAGAGAGATGCTATTTCAGACGATGAGCCAGCTCGGAGACACGATCAAAGGAATTATTGAGATCTCGAATGGAGAGGTCAAGGTTCTCGATCCGGGCCGCGTGCGCGGCGCGTTGATCGACCGGCTCGTCTATACCGCCGTATTTCACGAAAAAGACGACATGCGGGGAACGGCCCGTTGGATCATTAAGATGGCCGCCCCCCCTCTGGGGATTCACCTCAGCTCCATCCAATCGCTTTACGACGCGATGGGGCGGGGGGAATGCGGCGGCTGGACCGTCCCGGCGATCAATGTCCGGGGGATGGCCTATGACACCGCCCGCGCCATCTTCCGCGCGGCGCTTCGGAACGAGGTCGGCGCCTTTATTTTAGAAATCGCCAAATCGGAGATGGGGTACACGCATCAGTCCCCCGCGGAATACGCGGCGGTGATGGCCGCGGCGGCGATTCAGGAAGGGTTCAAAGGCCCTCTCTTCATTCAGGGAGACCATATCCAGGTCAACGCGAAAAAATTCAAGGAGAACCGCGAAAAAGAGATCGACGGAATCCGCAAGCTGATCAAGGAAGCGGTCGACGCCGGATTCTTGAACATCGACATCGACTCCTCCACCTTGGTCGACCTCGACCGCCCGAATGTGGTCGAGCAACAGCGGGACAACTTTGAGATCGCGGCCGAACTGACCGGATATATCCGCTCGCTCGAACCGGCGGGGGTCACGATTTCGGTGGGAGGAGAGATCGGGGAGGTCGGCGGGAAAAATTCGACCGTCGAAGAGTTCAAGGTCTACATCGACCACTACCTTGAAACGGTCCATAAAAAAGACCCCCGGATGAAGGGGATCAGCAAGATCTCGGTGCAGACCGGGACGAGCCACGGAGGGATCCCGATGCCGGACGGAACCATCGCAAAGGTCAAGCTCGACTTCGACGTACTCGAAAAAATTTCGGAAGTCGCGCGAAAAGAATATGGTTTGGCGGGGGCGGTCCAGCACGGCGCTTCCACCCTCCCGCCGGAGGTCTTCGACCGCTTCCCGAAAACCGGAACGGCGGAAATCCATCTGGCGACCGAATTTCA
This sequence comes from Candidatus Manganitrophaceae bacterium, assembly GCA_035293225.1. Classification (GTDB taxonomy): domain Bacteria; phylum Nitrospirota; class Nitrospiria; order SBBL01; family Manganitrophaceae; genus DATDON01. Next base: position 5,440 of record DATDON010000058.1, on the reverse strand, counting down.
AAACATGATCTACGAACAGGTTCCCCCGGCCTTTAAGGAGGAGATCTACACATATCTGCGGGAGGCCTGCAAAGACGAAATGAAGCCGGGACAAACCGATGAACAATTCTTTTATAAGACGCGAAAAAAGGCGCTCGGGCCTTTCAAGAAACGCTTTTGGGACCTCTCCCCCGACCTTCGACGGAACGTCGGACTGGCGCTGGAGGATAAATTCCAATTCCTGTTTAAAAAATTAAACGTCGTTCATACCGAAGAGGGGGTCAACAAGACGATCGCGCCGTCTCGCCTCCCGTTCACGCTCCGCCGGGAGATTGCGGCGGCGGAGGCCGAATCGAAGGGCGCCGCCAAACCGGCCGTCAAAGAAGAGATCAATCCACTGGCCGATTGACTTTCCCACCGAGCGCCTCATCCAAACTGATCGGGCCGGGGCCGTACGCCCAAATATAAAGGAGCCCTCCCATCAGGCCGAGGTTCTTCAGAAAATGAATCACCTGGCTCGGCTCGGCAAACTGCGTGTGAAAGATCAGCGTGACCGGAATTAAGAAGAGGAAGAGCGCCCCGGCGACTATTCTCGTGTAATATCCGGCGGCCAACGCCAATCCGCCCCCCAGCTCCACGATAATCGTGACGATCAAATAAAATCGGGTCATCGACATCCCGTAGGCCGCCATATATTGCTGGGCCTGCTCCGGACCGATCATTTTGCTCAAGCCCGCCTTCACGAAGATCGATGCGATCAAAATCCGTCCGGCGAGCGGCGCAATCTTCATCAGCAATGTGTCCCTCTTTTCCATCGGAAGACTCCTTTTGTCAGCGGTTGAGCGGATTATACCACACTCTTCATCGGGATGGGGGAACCTCATCCACGCGGATCAAATTGACCCCACATCACCCCCTGTGTTATAAACGGGGCATGGCGACCCCTATTCGAATCGATTATTACACCGATCCCCTCTGCTCCTGGTGCTTCGCCGCGGAGCCGACGCTGGACCGGGTGAAGGAGCATTTCAAGGATAGGATCGAATTACATTACAAAGTGTTTCCCCTTTTCGACGACGTGCGAGAGGTGATGAACGATCCGGCGCGCCTTTGGACGATCGCCGATCGGTACCGGATCGTCTCCAAAAAAACCGGCGTCTACATCGACAATAAAGTCTGGTCCATCGATCCCCCGCAGTCGGCCTGGCCCGCCTGTGAGGCGATCAAGGCGGCGGAGCGGCAGGGGTTCGCCGCCGTCGACCGTTTCATCAAACTCCTCCGCAACGGCGTGATGCTGGACGGCAAAAATATCGCCCGGAGAGAGGTTCAGATGGAACTCGCCTCGAAGGCCGGATTGGACCTCCCCCGATTCGAGAAAGACCTCTCCGATCCCAAAGTCCATGATCAGGCGCTCGCCGACGTCGCGGACGCCCGGCGGGAGAATGTGGAATCCCGCCCGACCTTCATCCTCGCCAATACGCAAGGGGACAAAGTCCTCATCGCCGGGCCTCGCCGCTTCTCCCTTTTCAAAGAAGCGGTCGACGCCCTCTATCAAGAGCAACCCGAGATATAATCTCTCTCCCTTACCGTCTTGACACCGATCGGACCGTTATCATCTAATAAAACTATGCGGGCAAACTTCTTTCCATTCGCGGCGATTTTAGCCCTTTCCTTTCTGGCGGGAGCGGCGCCGGGTGGAAACAACCCGGACGCCGGAAAAGAAGAAACCATTACCGGCGTCATGAGATTTCTCAATGTGGAGGGGGGATGTTGGACTTTTAAGGGAGACAACGGCGTCTCTTATCAACCGATGGAGGGGCCGTCGATCCTTTATCAAGACGGCGTCCGGGCCCGCCTGACGGGACATCCGGTCGCGCTCTTCGGCGTTTGCATGACCGGAACCCCGTTTAAAGTCCTCCGGGCGGAAATCATTCGGGACCCGTCCGGGGAAGATAAAACTCAAGAAGAAAAGTAAGGTCAACGATGAAGAAGGGAGAGGCGCGCGTCGGATGCTCCGGTTGGCAGTATCGGCATTGGCGGGGCGATTTCTATCCTCAAAAGCTCCCCCAAAAAGAGTGGCTGGAATACTACGGCGGCGTGTTCGACACCGTCGAGGTGAACAATACTTTTTATCGGCTGCCGGAGATTTCCACCTTCGCCGCCTGGCGGGACCGAACCGACGCGCGATTTCTCTTCGCGGTCAAGGCGAGCCGGTACCTTACGCACCGGAAACGGTTGAAAGAACCGGCCGATTCATTGAAGATTTTTTGGGAGCGCGCCCGCGCCCTTCAGGAAAAGCTCGGCCCGGTTCTCTACCAACTGCCGACCGGTTGGTCCCGCAACGATGAGCGCTTTTACCCGTTTCTAGACGCCCTCCCAAAGGACGCCCCTCAAACAGTCGAATTTCGGGATCCGAGTTGGTACTCTGATGAGATTTACCATGCCCTGGAGTCTAAGGGGATCTCAATGTGCCTTCACGATATGCCCGGATCGGCGCCTCCCCGCCGCGCCATCGGGCCGTTTGTCTATGTCCGCTTTCACGGGTCCGACGCGGAGTACCAGGGAGGATATTCTAATGAAGCGCTCCTTGATTGGGCGCAATGGCTCGCTCAACAGGCGCGGTCCGGTAAAAATGTCTACGCCTACTTTAACAATGATGCGGGCGGGCATGCGCCGCGGGACGCCATGCGGCTGCGGGGGTATCTCCTCGATCAGATTTAACGCTCTCCTCCCTTTTCCTTTAGGCGCGGAATCTGATTGAACGTTTTAATAAAGCGAATTATAATAGTCGAGTTCTCGTGATCCCAAGGATGTAACCTCTTTCAGAAAGGATCGATATGCTGAATGTCGCTTCGCTCTCTCAAACGCTGACCAGTATCCTCGGATTAAATCGGCCCCCGGTGGGCGTTGCTCCGATCCATGATATCCCGAAAGGGATTCCCCTTTTTCAGGGGGTCTCCCCCTCCGCTTGCAGTTTTTGGAAAAACGCCGAGAAAGAACTTTTCGCCGCGCGGGGCCCCGATCATATGAACTGCCCGATCGGGGCGATGGTCATGGGATTTGAGCTCACGCCCGAAGCGAAAGAAGGGCTCAACCGGGGCTTGGCGATGATGTGTGAGGTCGGCTACGTCAATCCGAAAGAGGCGGAGCATATTCCAGCCATGGCCGGGAAGGGAGAGGCGCTACTATACGGTCCGCTCTCGAACTTTCCAGTCGCGCCGGAGGTGGTCGTCCTCTGGATCGAACCGGCCCAGGCGATGCTCCTCCGCGAAGCGACGGGGGACGCAGACTGGAAAAGCGATGTCTCCTCGAAAGTCTTCGGACGCCCCGCCTGCGCGGCGCTCGCCGTCGCTTCGCGGGGGGCCTCCGTCGCCCTCTCCTTCGGCTGCAGCGGGATGCGGACCTTTACCGGCATCGAGCCTTCCTATATGCTCGCGGCGCTCTCAGGAAATCTCCTCGAACAGTTGGAGGGCTCCTTACAGCGCGCGCACAAGGCGAACTGTTCCATGCAGGCATTCTACGATCAGCAAAAAAGTTACTTTCCGTTTAAGAGAGAGAAAGCGAAGTGAGACAGCCGGGAGAGGTCTTATTGATCTCGTGTTATGAACTGGGGCATCAACCGATCGGCCTCGCTTCGCCTCTCGGATTCTTGGAGCGGGCCGGATATCTCCCCGCCGCGATCGACCTCTCGGTTCAAAAATTGGACGCCGATAAAGTCGCCCAAGCCCGATTTATCGGGATCTCCGTCCCGATGCATACCGCCCTGCGGATCGGCGTCCGCGTCGCTGAACGGGTCCGCGAGATCAATCCCGCCGGCCATATCGCCTTTTTCGGCCTTTACGCCTCATTAAACGCGGATTATCTTTTGGAACGTCCGGCCGATTCGGTTATCGGAGGGGAATTTGAGTCTGCTTTGGTCTCGCTCGTCGAGACCCTCGCCGCGGGTTTGGATCGCCCGATTGAAGGGGTCCAACGTAAAGGGAAGCCGGCCTCTCCCCTCTTAACCCATATCCCCTTCGTTCAAGCGGGTCGTCGCGCGCTCCCTCCCCTTGAGAAATACGCCCGCTTGGAAGAGAACGGTGTCCGGCGAATCGTCGGGTATGTCGAAGCGAGCCGGGGCTGCCGACACCTCTGCCGACACTGCCCGATCCCCCCGGTTTATGACGGGAGATTTTTTCTCGTTCCGCAAGAGATCGTGTTGGAGGATATTCGAAACCTGGTACGGCTGGGGGCGGCCCATATCACATTTGGCGACCCCGATTTTCTAAACGGCCCCAATCACTCCCTGCGAATGGTCCGCGCCATGCGCCGGGAATTTCCGAACGTGACGTTTGATTTCACGGCGAAGATCGAACATATTCTCCAACATCAAGCGCTCATCCCGGAATTCGGCGCATTGGGATGCCGTTTCATCGTCTCGGCGGTGGAGTCATTAAACGACACGGTCCTACAACTCCTTGACAAGAATCATACGCGGGCCGACGTCACCGAGGCGCTCAAGATCGTCCGGAAAGCGGGCGTTACCCTACGTCCGTCCCTCGTCGCCTTTACCCCTTGGAGCGGATTGGACGATATCCTCAACCTGTTCGACTTTGTTGAAAAAGAGGAATTGATCGATTCGATCGACCCGGTGCAGTATACCATTCGTCTCTTGATCCCACCCGGCTCACTCTTGCTCAACGAACCGAGCGTCTCACCCTATTTAGGATCTTTGATTCAGGAATCGTTCAGTTATCATTGGACTCATCCCGACCCTCGGATGGACCGACTCCAGGCGCTCTTTCGCAAAGCGGTCGAGCGCGCGGCCCAGGAAGATGAAGACCCGGAGATCACGTTCTATCAGTTAAGGGAATTAGCGCTCGCGATGAAGGAGGAAAGAACCCCGAATAAAATTCAACACCGGCCTCGGGCCGACCGCCCCCGCCCCCCTCGCCTTACCGAGCCCTGGTTCTGCTGCGCCGAGCCGACGGATGAGCAGTTCGGCGTCCTAGAAGAGTCTGAAAAAATAATTTAGGAAGATTCAGTCCGAAGGGGATGTCTTGAACGGCGCGATCTCAAACTTCAATTTCCGATGCGCCTCGCGCAAGGCCGCTTCCACCTCTTCGGGCCGCTCCCCCCGGGCGAAGATGAAGCCGAGATAGCGCCTCCCTTCCGGAAGGGGAATCACCTTCTGTCCACGCCGGATCATGATCGTGACCTCCTCAATCAGAGGAACCTCCTTCGCTTCGGAGACCCCCTCGACATCGGCCAAGATTCCCGCCTTCGGGATCGGAATCATCATCACCCCCGCCGCCCGCTTTTCCCGCTCTAAAGATTCGATCGGAATTCCTAAAGCGCGCCGTAGAATAATTTCTTCCAGCGACATCCCGACGCCGAACCGGAGCGTTCGAGAGCAGAGGCCGCCGATCGATCGCGCCGCCAACTCGATGACCCAGATCCCTTGGTCATTCAATCGAAGCTC
>DATDON010000057.1:0-5274 GCA_035293225.1 Candidatus Manganitrophaceae bacterium | reverse complement strand
CGCAACTCTTTCCATCTCCCCCCTTGAACACGCATGCGCGTCGCTCTCCAGCCGAAAGGAGGAGGGATGATCCGATTTTCCTTCTCAAGCCTCCGGGTCCGTCTCCTCCTCCTTGTCCTCATCGCCAACCTCCCGGCCTTGGGGTTGATGCTCTATTCCGCCTTGGAACAGAGACAGGCCGCCGCCGTCGAGGTCCAGGAGACCGCGCTGCGTTTGGCCCGGCTTGCCTCCAGCGATCAGGGAAGATTGATCGCGGGAGCCCGCCAACTGCTCATCGTTCTTGCCGAGCTTTCTGAGGTTCAGCGCGGCTCCCCGCAATGCAACGGCCTTTTTTCCAAGCTCCTTCAGCAATACCCGCTCTATGCGAATTTAGGGGTCGCGGCCCGGAACGGCGATATCTTTTGCAGCGCGCTTCCCCAGAGCCGGGTATTTAGCGCCGCTGACCGCTCCTGGTTCCAGCGCGCCATCCAAACAAAAGACTTTGCGATCGGCGATTACCAGATTGGGCGCATTACGGGCAAGCCCACAGTGAACTTCGGCTATCCCATCTTGGATGATAGGGGCCGGATCAAGGCGGTTGTCTTCTCCGCCCTCGACTTGGCGTGGTTGAATCACCTCGCCGCGGAGGCGCAATTACCCGAAGGATCGACATTCACGGTCACCGATCAGAACGGCGTGATTCTGGCGCATTACCCCGAATCAGAGAGATGGGTGGGAAAGTCTCTTCCGGCATCCTCCGCGCTTGAGGCGATGCTGACGCAGCGGGTGGGGGTGGCGGAAGCGGCGAGTCTGGAAGGCGTTCCGAGTCTCTTTGGGTTTACACCCTTCGTTGGCTCAAAAGAGGGCGGGGATGTGTATGTGAGTATCGGCATCCCGAAAGAAGCCGCGTTCGCCGAAGTAAACCGGATGCTTGCGCGCAACCTCTTTGGGCTCGGTCTCGTGAGTCTGCTTGCGCTCGTCGTCGCCTGGGTCGGAAGCGACCTCTTCGTTCTCCGCCGGATCGACGCGCTATTGCGCGCGATCAAACGACTTGCGACCGGAGACCTCACCGCCCGGGCCGGGCCTTCCTACGGCGAGGGGGAGTTGGGGATTTTGTCCCAAACATTCGACGAGATGGCCGGATCGCTGCAAGCGTATACGACTCAGCTCGAATACCAGGCGACCCATGACGCCTTAACCGGACTTCCGAACGGCGCTCTCCTCGGAGACCACCTTCGCCAAGCGGTCCGTCATGGAGAACGCGAACGGAAACCGCAGGCCCTTCTCGTCATCGATCTCGACCGCTTCAAGGAGATCAACAACACCCTCGGCCATTCCCAGGGCGACGTCATCCTCCGGGAGGTCGGGCGGCGCATCCGGGACATGCTCCGGAAGTCGGACACCGTCGCGCGTGTGGTCGGCGATAAATACGCGGCGCTCCTGCCGGAGACAGGGATTGAAGGAGCGGTCGTGATCGCGAAGAAGATACTCAAAGGCCTTGAAACCCCCTTTTCCATCGAGGGGCTCGCCCTCGATGTGGAGGCGAGTATCGGGATCGTTGTCTATCCCGATCATGGCGAGGAGGCTGATCTTCTCATCCAACGGGGCGATGTGGCAATGTATCAGGCGAAAGAGGCGCCGAACGGATACGCCGTCTACGCCTCCGAGCGCGACCAGCACAGCCCGCGCCGCCTGACCCTCATGGGGGAGCTTCGCCATGCGATCGAGACCGGTCAGATGACGCTCTACTATCAACCGAAGCTCTCGCTTCAGACGCGCCGGATATCCGGCGTGGAAGCGCTGGTCCGCTGGCGGCATCCGGAGCGCGGGGTCATCCCCCCGGCGGAGTTTATTGTCCCGGCGGAGCGGACCGGCCTGATCCGGCCCCTCACCCTCTGGGTCATCCAGGCGGCGCTTTTGCAATGCCGCTCCTGGCGCAAGGAGGGGATCGAATTCCCCGTTTCGGTCAACCTCTCGGCGCGGAACCTCTTTGATCCGCAGCTTCCCGACCAAGTCGGAAATCTCCTCCGAACCCATGGCGTGCCGGCCTGCGGGATAGAGATGGAGATCACCGAAAGCGCCATTATGGCGGACCCGGCGCGCGCCATGGAGATCCTCTCGCGTCTGCGCGCCATGGGGATCGCCCTTTCCATCGACGACTTCGGGACCGGATATTCCTCCCTCGGCTATCTGAAGAAGCTGCGGGTAGATGAGCTGAAAATCGACAAATCGTTTGTGGGGGACATGGTGTCGGATGAGAATGACGCCATGATCGTCCGGTCGATTATCGACCTGGGGCATAATCTGGGGTTGAAGGTGGTCGCCGAGGGGGTGGAAGATGAGGAGACTTGGAACAGACTGGCCCATCTCGGCTGCGACACGATCCAGGGATACTACATCAGCCGCCCCATTCCCGCGGAGGAGCTGATCCGGTGGCTGAGAGAAACGGCTCCGAAAAAAGGATGGGGAATCGGAAAACCGGCGACGATCAAGGAGATGTCGTAAAGGGAAGAGGCTGTTAAGCGATGATCGTGAATAGGCATTGAAAAACGGTTTTATCCGTCAACGCCGTCGCAAGGCCCGGCGAACAGTTGCGATCTTGACTTTTGAAGCGGCCTCCATTCGATCCATAAAGATCGCCAATATGGTTCCGGGCCCCGCCGAAGAGGAGGCCAAAAAATCCCTTCAAACCCCGCTTCTCTCGCTTCGTGCGCGATCCGGCGAGTGAGAGAATGGTCTATGGGATCGGTCAGCGCCTCCGGAGCGACTTGGAGCCGCCCGAGTAGTTCAAGGTCGGTCAGATCAAGGACCTTCGTGAGGCGCACATGAAGTGGAATCAGCTTAAAGCGGTCTCGTCGGATCGGCCCTTCATGCTTCTTCTCGATCTCGGCCCAGCAAACCGCCTCGTTAAGGCCGCAATACAGAGCGCCGAACTGATAAGGGGGATTGTATCGGCCCCCCAAGCCGAGGCTTCCTTGAAGAGAAAGGGGCTGGCGCTGATAATGACGGGCGAGAATTCGGTAAACTTTGGCTTGAAACCCCTTCGGTTTGATCTTCCTCAGCCGTTCGCTCAGTCGTTCGGAAGAGGGCCTGTCCGCCAAGGCTTAAAAAATTCCCCAGCGTGTTCGCTCCAGGGTTTCCCGAAGCTGTTGAATCCCTTTGAACGAAGAGAGAAGATCGAGCGGGCGCTCGCCGGAAAGCGATCTTTTGGGGGTGGAAAACCATTCAGGAAGGGCTTCCAATGGGGTCACGTCTTTCGCGATCTCGACGATCTCCCGAATCAGTTCCAAACGCTCCCGCTCCAGCGGAGGCGGCTCATCCCCTTCCCGCTCCCACCGGACGACGGTGCGAACCGACACCCCCAACACGCGGGCCAACCCTTCCTGCGAAAGCCCCAACGCCTCCCGGACCGACTCGACGATCGCCCCGACCTGCGCCGCATGCAGGGGGGAATGTTTGACGCTTCTTCCCATAGAAAGTCCCTCACGAATACCTATGGAGTTTATATCAAAAAGATACTCCAACCACGCCAAAATGTCAAGATATAATGACGTGATTGTTGCTCCCCGAACCAAGCCCCGCCATTCTAATTTAGAGTTTTTCGTAACCTATGGCCAAAGATAAGGTTTTATAGGAACAATTCTCCCAAGAACAGTCGTCATGTGGCAAGCCACACCTGGAACGATGAAAACTCCCCCACCCCTCCCTCCCCCACAGGTGGGGAGGGCAAGGGAGGGGGGTTAGAGTATTTTCAAGGCAGAGATAGAAAGCTGTCATTGCGAACGAAGTGAAGCAATCTCGCACTCTTGCATGGTTTTCGTTGCTCCTCAAACCATTCCCAGGAGGTCATGGTTTTCGTTGCTCCTCAAACCATTCCCTGAAGGTCACTGAGATTGCCACGCGCCCTTCGGGCGCTCGCAATGACAGGTAATTCAAGCCGTTACATTTTCTATCTCTGTTCTTGGGGCTTCCGACAAGGTTTGACATCTCATGTATTCTTATGTATGATGTAAGAATACATGGAGAAATAATATGGCCCTGATTCAAAAAAGCTTAAGAATTCCTAAAAAGGTCGCGAACGAGATCGAGAAAATCGCCAAGGAAGAAAACAAAGATTTTTCCAATGTCACCAATGAGCTTCTTGAGGAGGCGGTCAAAATCCACCGCTGTCCGGGAATTGTTTTCACCGAAGGGGTCAAGGGGAAAAGGCCCCGAATCGCCGGATCGGGTCTGGAAGTATGGGAAGTGATCGCCGCGTATCAGGGGGTCGGCAAAAGCTTCAACCGCCTTCGCCGCGCCTATCACTGGCTGACCGAGCAACAACTGCGGGCCGCGCTCGGTTACTATCACGCCTACCCTGAAGAGATCGACGCCTTGATCATTAAAAATAAGGCTTGGACCGTTGAACAAGTCCGTCGAAAATATCCCTTCTTGGTCTTCGATCGAGAGTGAAATACTATCTGGATGAGGACTTAAGTCCCAAAATCGCCCATCTTCTGATAAAGAGAGGCGTTGACGCTGTCAGCGCCCATAACGTCGGGATGCTTCAGGCCTCGGACGAGGAACAGCTGAAGTACGCCGCTGCTCATGGCCGATGCCTCGTGACCCGTAATCGAAATGACTTCATTATTTTGACGGCCCAATTCTTCAACGAGCATCGTCGTCATCCGGGCATTCTGATCGTTCCTCATTCCCTCCCCGGCGACCGATTCAACGCCGTCGCCAAGGCCATCTCAAAACACGCCTCAACCCACCCCAAAGGAATGGCCCCTTATGAAATTGATTTTTTAAAACGATAATTATTTCAACCTTTAGAAATTTTCTCCCCGCCTCAGGCCATGCCTCACTCCATGATAGGAGTCCGGTGTTCTGTGAAGATCGATCTGTCTCTTAATCCATTTGTTTGTGAAATCAGAGGTAGTTCCGGCCATGTTTTCCATTTGGGGGCAACTCCAGATAAACCTTATCCAAGGATCTACAGCATGAAACAAGAAATTGGGGTCAGAGCATAAGAAATTGGGGTCAGAGCATAGAAATTGAGGTCAGAGTACTTTTTCGATCTTTGCGAGCGCCCGCGAACCAGAAATAGCACTCTGACCCCAATTTTTCATTTCATGCCACGGATTGCTCGAATCGTTCCTTTTAGTTTTTTCTTAGTCTCCGATCCCATCCCCTCATTTTTTAAAATTTGTGGTATCCTTACTCCATCACGCATTAAGTCGTTTGTCCTTATGCCACACCAAAACCAAAAGCGGATTGAAGAGACGTTTGGGCTTCTGAGGGAGATCGTCCATC
>DATDON010000056.1:0-2066 GCA_035293225.1 Candidatus Manganitrophaceae bacterium | reverse complement strand
TCTTTCTGGACGCGGAGCAATTCGATCTTTTGCTGATGGAACCGCTCTATTTCGTAACCGATGTGAATCATTTTATTTCTTTGCCAGAGGGAGAGGAAGGCGAGGAACAACACCACCCCTCCCAAAAACCAAAAAAGCGAGCGCGAGGCCTCCGCCGGAAAAACCCCTTTAAAACGCCCTCCCGAAAAAAGCTCTTTTAAATATCCTTCACTGAGACGACGGCCGCTCAGAGCCCCTTGCCGGTTCATGCCGCCCGCTCCAACGCCCGGAGTTTGGCGCTTCGCGCCCGGGGATTTTGCGCGACCTCCTCCGGCCCTGCGACGACCGGCTTTTTGTATAAAACGCGATAACGGCCCAAGGCGCTCTCACCTTCCCCCCATTTTTTAAAAGTCCGCTTCACGAAACGATCCTCCAGGGAATGAAAAGAGATCACGACGAGACGCCCCCCCGGCGCCAAAAGGGGAATCGCCCCCTCGATGCCGGCCTCCATCTGCCCGATCTCATCGTTCACCGCCATCCGGAGCGCCTGAAATGTCCGGGTCGCCGGATGAATCCGTTGATAACGCGCCGACGGGGGAATCGCCCGCCAGATGATCGACTCGAGCTCGTCGGTCCGCGTGACGGCCCCTTTCTCGGCGCGGAACCGGACGATCGCGGAGGCGATCCGTTTCGCCCATCGCTCTTCGCCGTACTTTTGAATCACGGAGGCCAACTCCGAAAGAGAAAGCCGGTTGACCCAATCGGCGGCGGTCTCTTTCTGTTCCCGGTCCATCCGCATATCGAGTGGGCCCGGCTTTTGGAAGGAAAATCCCCTCTCCGGATCGTCGAGTTGAACGGAAGAGAGGCCGAGATCAAAAAGAATTCCGTCGATCTCCTTGAGACCCAATCCCTCCGCAATCCGGCCGATTTCCTTAAAAGATCCTTTTCGGAGGGCCACCCTTTCCCCGTATTTCCGGAGCCGTCGCTCCGCGACGCGAAGGGCCTCTTCGTCCCGGTCGATCCCCACCACTTTTCCATCAGGGGCGGTGGCGTTTAAAATCGCCTCGGCATGTCCTCCCAATCCGACGGTGCAGTCGAAATAAATTTTTCGGGTGAAAGGCCGGAGCGCCAAGGCGGTGATCACCTCTTGGACCAAAACGGGACGGTGAATAAACGCTTCCTCGATGGATCTCTCGGGGACATTCGGAACATCGGTCATGATCGATCAACGCTTCCTCTTGAAAACGGGGCCTCAGAGGCCCAAACCGGCCAACGTCTCCGCGATTCTTCCTGTGTTTTCCGAGACCAGGGTCTCATTTTCCCCCCACTTCTCCGGGTTCCAAATTTCAAATTTGTTTTCAACTCCGATCACCATCGTGTCCCTCTCTAAAGAGGCGTACTCCCGAAGCGGCGGGGGGATGAGGATCCGCCCCTGCTTATCCAGAAGGCACTCGCTCGCCCAGGAATAAAAAAACCGCAAGAAGTTTTTAACCCCCTTGTCCATCATCGGGAGCTTTTTGACCTTTTCGGCGATCAGATTCCACTCTTTGAGAGGATACGCGATGAGGCACCGATCGAAATCGGTGGTAATGATGACCGTTCCGTTTGAATGACTGTTTAAAACTTCTCTAAATTTGACGGGGATGCTTAAACGCCCCTTGGAGTCGATTGCATGTTGGAATCTTCCCAGGAACACCCGCTCCCCCCCATATTATCCCACTTTTCCCCACTTCCGTGGAAGTATACCGTTTGTTTTGGTTTTGTCAAGGGAAAAAACACCCCTTTCCTTAGTGTGATACCAGGTAGACATACACAATAAGGCGAGCTAACCGACGGTTATGGAAGGGTTTGTAACGATCTGATCAAGCCGGACAATTCTGCGGGAATCTTAGGTGTGTTTCAAAACGATTCTTTCCAAAATGTTCGCAACATCTTCGCAACGATCGGTCGCTATTTCCAAGTTCTCATAAATCTCTTTCCATTTGATGACTTCAATCGGGTTTTGAACCTCTTCGAACAAGCGGGCAATCGCATCCCGCGTGATCCGGTCGGCCTCGTTCTCAAGGCGATTCACCTCGACACAATGG
>DATDON010000055.1:0-4364 GCA_035293225.1 Candidatus Manganitrophaceae bacterium | reverse complement strand
TTCTCTCTTTTCAAGAGGTGGAGTGCCATGTCTACCCGCAGCAGATCGCCTTTAACTGTATCGTGAACTGGGACTGCGATCCGAACACCGGTTACACGGAAGAAGAGACCAAAATTATTCAAGAGACAAAGAAGATCATGGGAGATGAGAGCATCCGGGTGACCGCGACGACGATCCGCGTTCCGGTTTTCCGATCCCATGGCGAATCGGTGAACATCGAAACGGAAAAGAAGCTCAGCGCCAATGAGGCGCGCGCCCTTCTCTCCGCCGCCCCCGGCGTGACCGTTTTTGACGATCCCTCGCGAAAGCTCTACCCCACCCCCCTCGACGTCGTCGGCCAGGACAACGTCTACGTCGGACGGGTGCGGGAAGACTTTTCCGTTCCCAACGGCCTCAATCTCTGGATCGTCGGGGACAACCTGAGAAAAGGGGCGGCGCTGAACGCCGTCCAGATCGCCGAAGCGCTGATCAAGTAGAGGCCCGATTCCGGTTGGGGGGTCACTTTTCCGCAATCACCCGGTCGACCGACCATTTTCCGGAGCCGGCGATCATCAACGCGACGCTGATCCCCAAAACAAGGAGGTGATACTCGAATCCCTCCCCCGCCTGGGCGCCGAACCAATTCATGAAGAAACCATAAGGGAGATGGACCAGCCAGATCGCCCCGATCATCACGCAGCCGATCAAGAACGCCATGACCCGGCCGAGAAAACCGGCGATCAGCGCCAGCGCGCCGAGCGACTCGGCCAGGATGACCAAAAACGCCAAGGGGGCGGGGATATTCATCTTCTCGGTGAAGAACCCCATCGTCCCGGAGAATCCAAACCCTCCGAACCATCCGAAAAGCTTCTGGGCGCCGTGTGGAAACATCACGGCCCCTAAAGCGACGCGAAGGATCAGGCTCGACCAGGCGTCGTCCGTTTGAAAGAGTGTTTTTGTCATCATGTTTTTCCTCCCTTTTTGATGTTCTTCAACGTTCCCGCTCGAAACTTTCTTTCAACCGTAGAAGCAGATTTCTCAATTGTTTCATTTGGGGGGGCGCGAGCGCCCGCTCGAAATAAGGTTTGATATGGTAGACGTGCGCGGGAAAGACCTTCTTGAAGGTTTCCTCTCCCTTCGCCGTCAGCCGGATGAAGACGCAGCGCCGGTCCTCTCGGCCCGGGACCCGCTCGGTGAGCCCTTTCGCTTCGAGTCGGTCCAAGACGCCGGTCAGGGTCCCCTTGGTCACCAACGTTTGCTCCGACAACTCCCGGCAGGTCATTCCGGGCGTGTCCCCCAACGTGGCGATCACGTCGAATTGAGCCGAGGTCAATCCGAGCGCGCGGATGTGACGGTCGTCCTTTCGGATAAAGGCGAAGTAGGCCTCCACCAATGGCCGCAGAACTTTCAAATAAGGTTCATCGCCGGGATCGGCGGTTCGACGCCGGGAGGGCATGTCTCTGCGTCCCTTGATGGGTATCACTCCTTGTTAGGATAGTCCTAATTAGAACTAATGTCAAGGGAAAAAATAAAGAAGCCCTCTTGTCGTGATAGTTGGATGCGGTCTATTTCCTCTTCTTAAGTTTTCTAACGACTGTTCTTGTCACTCCCAAAGTTTCTGATACCATTTTTTCGGGATCACGATTCCATCAAGACCCGTTTTGTTACGAATGTCCTCGATCTTCCAGCCGGTCAGGGAGGCGAGCGTCTGGGCCTCCTTTTCTTGACGGTCCCGGAGCGTCTTCCGGTAAGCGGCCGCTTCGGCGCATTCATCCGTCCCCTTCCAGGGATGTCGAAGAATATACCGAGACTGAAAATTTTGACGGTCGGCGGTCTCCTGAAAGACGAGGTCTTCCGGGAAGTGAGCCGAATCATAACGGACATGGAGCCGGGTCAGAAAGACCTCTTGGGCGCCGGCGCCCCGGAAAGGCCGCTGCGGGATAAGCCTTGAGCCATTGGAATCGGCCTCTCCGTCCAGCCAGAAGACCCCGAGGCGGCGGAGTTCATCGGCCGAAAGGGGATCGGCCGCGCAGGGGTCGCACCAGCGCATGTCCCAAGCGTATTCCAGAAAAAGCGCCTCCCTGTTTTCCTTTTCGGTATGCTGGGCAAAGAGCGCCTGATAGAACGGCCCGAACCCCTCTTTGATATAGAGCGGGAGCTCCAAGTCGGTGGCCAGTTTCACGGTTCGATAATTGGTGGTCTCGACACGTCCTTTGCGCGTAAGGGCGTAGACGAAGAGCTCCTGCGGCCCCTCGGCGTTGACCATCCCGAGCCGGATCGGAAGCATGAACTTCGGAGATTCATAGGCGATCTGAATGGGACGGAGATAGGCGCCCCCCAGCTTCGCCTGTTCCGCGAGGTTGACTTTGGCCACAAAGAATTTCATCCCTTGTTTGAGATAGCTTTCTAAAACCGGGCCGGCGCCCGGCGGAATTCGATAACCGTTTTCCTTAAGCCAACTTTCCAACCCACTGCTCTGCTTCGCCGAGAGGATCAGGATGTCGTACTCGCCGACCGTATACTGCGCCTCAATCGTCACGCCGAGGCTCTTGGCTTTATCCAAGGCCTTTTCCTCAATCGCGCCAACGGACGGGCCCGCCTCCATTTTGAACATCCGGATCATGCAAGGATTTTCGTCATAGTATTCAACCAGGCGGGGCGCCGAGTAGGCGTCGAGATGATCCAGCAGCGCTCTATCGGCGATATGGATCTGGTCCCGCTCGATGAGTGTAGGGGTCGGGATCACGACGGCGAATTCCTTCAGCTCTCCCTTGAAGTCATTGCTCATCGTGAGGACGGTTTTATCGTCGTGACGGGCGATCACCACCTGCGAGGCCCGGTTGAAGAGCTTGGTATCGGCCTTCGCGACGTAGAAACCGCAAAATGAATAGGCGAGCCCCCCGAGTAATCCGACCGACGCGAAAAACGTCGCGGCAAAAATGGTTTTGCGAATCATATCATCCTCCTTTGTTTAATGGGTGTGGATAATTCACTTATTGAGCCGGCGCTCCGCCATGAATATTTTACGCCGGGCAGCAGCCGGTCGATCAGCGGCGTGGTCATCGAGAAAAAAGCGAGAGACCAGAGAAGGCCGTTGGGGCGGTAGAGAACTAACTGGACGAAGCCGGCCCCCAGCGCGACCCCGCAGGCGAACAAGATCCGTCCCGCCCGAGAATCGGGGGTGGTTTTCGGATCCGAAATCATAAAAAAGGTGAAGAGCAAAAAACCGCCGTTCTGAAGCATGTGAAGGGGAATGGCCGTCGGCTGCCCCAGCCAGAAAGCCCGGCCGAATACGATGACGAGATAACATCCCAGAAAAGCGTAGGTCACGTCGCTCCGGGAGGCGCGGTTCACGACGAGCCCTCCGAAGCAGGCCATCAAGAAAGCGAAGGTGGCCGCGGCGCCCCACTGCGCGGGGGAGACCCATATATTCGCCCCGCAGAGCATCATGAAGACAATCCCGAAATTGGTCGGGTTGAAGAGGTGTTTGCCGTTGTAGCGGAGGACGAACTTGCTGAAAATTGTGATCACCGCCGCCGCAATGACGGGGGCGGTCGCGTTCGCGCGAAGCAGCAGACACAATGAGAGGGCGGAAATCAGAGCGCTCTTGGGATCGACCTTCGGAAGATTGTAGCCGGCGCCGCAGAGAAATTGTGTCAGAAGGGTGATCGAGAGGATGAGCGCCGCGCGGCCCGCGTCGATGTCAAAATCGAGCCGGCTTATCCCGTAAATCAGGAGGCCGGAGAGGATGGTGATTTGGTATAAGCGGGGATCTATTTTCGGCTGGTCCATTCAATCCTCCTTCCGCTCGGTTCTTGCCTGATTAGATTCTGTGTTTAAAAGATATACGTTTTTTGCGTAGATGTTGATGCAATTCCGTTTAACGTTTAACGAATACCGTTTAACGTCTTTTTGGTTCCGGCTATGCCTGATTAGACAAGGGGGGATTGAAAAAGGTTCCAGGAATTTTTAGAAAGGAGATCGGTTGTCGAACGCCCTGATTTTACTGAGGCTTTTCTGGTTTTTGGAGGATCAGTTTAATGTTGATCGAGGGGGATGGTTCCGGAACGAGGGCGCGCGCCGTTGTTTTTCCGGCCGCCGCTCCAGCCGATTCCGGGGAGGGAGAGGGGGGGGGAGCGGCGCGTCTCTCGGATTGAATTGTTCCCAGCGAGGCGAGCCCCGATTTAAACCGGTCGTACTGGTCAAGGGGGAGGTTGATCCAGAGCCCAGCGCCGCCGGCGGAGGGGGCATGGGGCGTCTCTTCCAAGGGGAGCGCTCTTCCCCCATATTGTTCGGCGAGCTTTTTAATATCCGGGCCGAGCGCATCGCCTCGATCTTTCGATTCGTTCGGAACAAACACCAGTTCATAGCCGGTCGGCGCCGTC
>DATDON010000054.1:0-2213 GCA_035293225.1 Candidatus Manganitrophaceae bacterium | reverse complement strand
AGGATCATGATGTCATAGTTTTTATTTTCAGCCACGTTTTACTCCATAAAGGGACGTTAAACGTTATTCGTTATTCGTTAAACATTCTTTGGAAAAACGATTAACGATTCACGTTTAACGAATAACGTTTCTTTCATTCACAGCGCCAGGTAGAGCGGGTTTTGGATGATCCGTTTCAGCTCTTTTAAAAATTCCGCCGCCTGAACGCCGTCCGCGACCCGGTGATCGGTGGAAAGGGTCGCCTTGACCGTTTTGCCGATTCCGATTTTTCCGTCGGTCACGACCGGCTTCTCCAAGACCGATCCGATCGCCAACACCCCCGATTCGGGCGGGGTGATGATGGCGCTGAATGATTCCACGTCGTACATCCCCAGGTTCGAAACGCTGAAGACTGAACCGGTATACTCCTCCGGCCTGAGCCTCTTCTCGCGCGCCCGTTTGACCTTGTCCTTGACCTCTTGAGAGATTTCGGACAAGGTTTTATGGTCGCAATCCCGGATGACGGCGGTGATCACCCCCTCCTCCGTTCCGATCGCCAGGCCGACGTCGATCTGTTTCGCAACCCGGAGCCGGTCTCCCTGAAAAACCGAGCGGTACGACGGAAACTTTTGAAGGGTCAGCGCGACCGCCTTTAAAAAAAGATCGCTGAGGGTCAGCTTCACCCCGCTCTCCCGCTCCATCTCCTCGCGAAAGGCGAGAATCTTCCCCATGTCGATTTCAGACGTCACATAGAAGTGGGGGACCGGCGCTTTGCTTTGAACCATCCGTTTGGCGATCGACTTCCGCATCATCGAAAGAACGATTTCTTCGCCCTCTAAGGATGGAACGCCCGCGATCGGCGGTTTCTCTGTCGGGGCAAGGGCCGCCGATTCAACATCCCTTTGGGTGATCCGGCCGCCGGGGCCGGTCCCTTTGATCGTTCTTAAATCGATCCCCCCCTCTTCGGCCATCTTCCTGGCGAGGGGAGAGGCCTTCACCTCCCCTTCCGCGGGGGGTGGGGGAGCCGGTTTCGCTTCTTTCACCCCCTTTTCTTGGAGGGCGGCGGCCTCTTGGGGCGAAACCTCCACTTGGGGGGTGGTCATCTCTTTCGGTTCCTTTGCCGAGGGCGCCCCTTTCTCCTCCCGCTTTCTCATCCGGGGGGGCGTTTCATGCGAAAGGATCTCCTCCACATCTTCGTCTTCCCCGGCGATGAGGGCGATCAAATCGCCCGAGGGGACCACATGCCCCGCCGGAACCAAAATCTTCTTCAGTGTTCCCGAGGCGAAGGCTTCCAGATCCATGATCGCTTTGTCGGTCTCCACCTCCGCAATCGGGTCGCCGCTCTCCACTTTTTCGCCTTCTCTCTTATACCACTTCAAAAGGACCCCCTCTTCCATGGTATCCGTCAGTTTCGGCATGACCACACGGCTCGCCATAATCACCTCATTCCAAGTACATCACTTTTTTCACGGCGGCGATGATTTTCTCGGCGCCGGGGAGGGCCGCTTGCTCCAAGTTTTTGGCGTAAGGAATCGGGACATCTTCGCCGGTGACCCGCTCGATCGGAGCGTCGAGTTCATCCATCGCCTCATGATAGATCCGGTCCGAGATCTCGGCGCTCACCCCCGCGTAGGACCAGGCCTCTTCGACGATGACGACGCGGTGGGTCTTTCGAACCGATCCCAAAATGGTATTTATGTCGAGCGGCCGGAGCGTCCGGGGGTCGAGGACCTCCGCGTCGATCCCCTCTTCGACCAACCGCTCCGCCGTCTTCAGACAGAGAAGGAGCGTCTTGGACCAGGCGATCAGCGTGACATCTTTTCCCTCCCGCTTGATGTCGGCCTTGCCGATGGGGATCGTATAGTCCCCCTCCGGGACCTCTCCCATCGTCCCATAGAGGGCCTGCGCCTCGAAGCAGATCACCGGGTTATCGTCGCGAATCGCGCTCTTGAGAAGCCCCTTCGCGTCTTTGGGGACGGAGGGGGCGACCACCTTCAGGCCCGGAATATGGCAATAGAGCGATTCAAGACTTTGCGAATGTTGCGCCGCGAGCCTCAGGGCCGAGCCGCCCGGCCCGCGGACGACGATCGGGATATTCATCTGCCCCCCCGACATCGAACGGATCTTGACGGCGTTGTTGATGATCTGGTCCATCGCCAGGATCGAGAAATTGAACGTCATCATCTCGATGATCGGCCGGAGCCCCACCATCGCCGCGCCGATCCCGACCCCGG
>DATDON010000053.1:0-2649 GCA_035293225.1 Candidatus Manganitrophaceae bacterium | reverse complement strand
ATTCGGGTTAAGGATCCGTTGCTTGTATTCTGAGGCGCTCAGCAAGCTTTACTTCATTGAAATAGTGAACTATTCGGACTCGATTTAAGAAAGGTCAATAGACGTGTCAATCCATAAAAAGTCCAATTCGATCAAAAAGGTCGTTTTGGCCTATTCCGGGGGGCTTGACACCTCGGTCATTATCCGGTGGCTCATTGAGAAATACCGCTGCGAGGTGATCGCTTTTTGCGCCGATTTGGGCCAGGGGGAAGACCTCGCCGCCGTGGCGGAGAAGGCGAAGAAGACCGGGGCGAGCAAAGTCGTCATCACCGATCTCAAGGAGACCTTCGCGAAGGAGTATCTCTTCCCGATGCTCCGCGCCAACGCGGTTTACGAGGGCGCCTATCTCCTCGGCACCTCCATCGCCCGGCCGCTGATCGCTCAAAGGCAGATGGAGATCGCCCGGCGGGAAGGGGCCGACGCGGTGGCCCACGGCGCCACCGGTAAAGGAAACGATCAGGTCCGTTTCGAGCTGACCTATCTTTCAATCGATCCGGCGATCCGGATTATCGCCCCCTGGCGCGATTGGGAATTCAGGTCGCGGTCGGAGCTGATCGCTTACGCGGGCCGTTACGGGATACCGGTGACGGCGACGGTTGAAAAGCCTTACAGCGTCGACCGGAATCTCTTTCATGTCAGCTATGAAGGGGGGATTCTGGAAGACCCCTGGGCGGAGCCTCCCGAATCGATGTTTACGTTCACCGCCTCCCCGGAGAAGGCGCCCGCAGTCCCGCAGAGCGTTGAAATCGGCTATGAAGCGGGGAACCCGGCGGCGATCGACGGGAAAAAATATTCTCCCGCCGAATTGATCGGGGAATTGAACCGGATCGGCGGGGCGCATGGCGTCGGCCGGGTCGATCTGGTCGAGAACCGCTATGTCGGGATCAAATCGCGCGGGGTCTATGAGACCCCCGGCGGAACGATCCTCCACGCGGCCCACCGGGCGATCGAGTCGCTGACCCTCGACCGGGAGATCCTCCATCTGCGCGACAGCCTCATTCCGCAGTACGCCTCGCTCGTTTATTACGGTTATTGGTTCTCCCCGGAGCGGGAACTTCTGCAGCGGCTGTTCGACGGGGCGCAGGAGGGGGTGACCGGAACGGCGCGGATCAAGCTTTACAAGGGAAATGTGACGGTGGTCGGGCGGAAATCCCCCCGCTCGTTATACCGGCAGGAGATTTCAACGTTTGAAAAAGACTCCGTTTACATTCCAAAAGAAGCGGAAGGATTTATTCGTCTCAATGCCCTTCGGCTGAAACTTTTGGCGATGGGCGGCCCCAAAGGAAAATCTCGTGACGAGAAAAAGTAAAAATAAGGGGCCGGGGGCCGGGGGCCGGGGGCCGGAGAACAACAAAGGCCTGAAATCCTCCCCCGACCCCCGACCCCCGGCCCCCGTCTTCAGGGCGTGGGAAGGGCGTTTTACCGAAGGGACCGACCCGGCCGTGGAGCGGTTCACCTCCTCCTTCTCATTCGACCGCCGTCTTTATCAGTATGATATCGTCGGAAGCGTCGCGCACACGGAGGCGCTGTCCCGCGCCGGGCTTTTGACCGAGAAGGAAAAAGAGAAGATCATCCAAGGGTTGAAGGAAATCGAGGCCGAGATCGCCAAGGAGATGTCGCAGGAGAAGGGGCCGGCGGCCGATTCGAAAGACGAGGACATACACATGCATATCGAGCGGCGCCTGGTCGAAAAGATCGGCGACGCCGGCGGCAAGCTCCACACCGGGCGGAGCCGGAACGACCAGATCGCTCTCGACCTCCGCCTTTATCTCCGAGAAGAGACGCGCCATTTGATCGATCAAATCCGGTCGCTTCAGAAAGGGCTGGTCGCCCGGGCGGAGGCCCATCTGGAGACGGTCCTTCCCGGCTACACCCATCTGCAAAGGGCGCAGCCGATTTCCCTGGCCCATTATCTCCTCGCGTATTATGAGATGCTGGAGCGGGATCGGACCCGCCTTCTCGACAGCCTGAAAAGATTGGACCGATCGCCGCTGGGGGCCGGCGCGCTGGCCGGAAACAGCTTCTCCCTCGACCGCTCGGCCGTGGCGCGGGCGTTGGGATTTTCCGACGTCACCGCCAACAGCCTCGACACCGTCAGCGACCGCGATTTCGTGGCGGAGTTTTTATCGGCGGCGGCGATTTTGATGGCGCACCTCTCCCGCTGGGCGGAAGATTGGATTCTCTGGGCCTCTTCGGAGTTCGGTTTTATGGATCTTCCCGACCGGTTTTGCACCGGAAGCAGCATGATGCCGCAGAAGAAGAACCCCGACGTCCTTGAGCTGATCCGGGGAAAGACCGGAAGGGTGTACGGCGCGCTCATGACGCTGCTGGTCCTCCTCAAAGGGCTTCCCCTCTCTTACAACCGGGACCTTCAGGAGGACAAGGAGCCTCTTTTCGACGCCGTCGAAACCGTCCGAAACGTCCTCCGGTTGATGACCGATCTGGTCCTGCAGGCCCGCTTCAATAAAGAGAAAATGGAGGAAGCGGCGGGGGAAGGGTTTCTTCTGGCGACCGATCTCGCCGATTATCTCGTGACGAAAGGGCTTCCCTTCCGGCGGGCGCATCAGGTCGTCGGAAAGATGGTGAGGCGGGGGTTGGAAGAGCGAAAAC
>DATDON010000052.1:0-3836 GCA_035293225.1 Candidatus Manganitrophaceae bacterium | reverse complement strand
CCCTGCTCGTTATTCTCCTCGCAAACCGGCTGGACGCCCCCCCCCTCCTTCTCGAACAATCCGGTGATCATCGCCAGATCGAGGAGGCGGAGGACATTTTGATACCCCTCTTTCCGCGCGACGATCCCTTCTCCCCAGAGGATCGTCCCCCGTTTCGATTTCGCCAGCAATTCGGCCGCCTCGGAGATCTTCTCCCAGGGGAGCGCGCATTTTTCGGCGAGGGCCGCCTCGGAGAGGCCGGCCGCGCTCCGCTCGAGCGCCTGAAACGCCGCGGGATATTTCCGGACAAAGCCGGGAGCGGCGAGCCCCTTTTCGATCACCGCCTTGACCAATCCTTGGAGGAAAAATCGTTCCGAACGGCCGGCGAGTTGAAGGGGATGGGTGGAAAGCTTCACCATGTTCGTCTGCCACGTGTCGGCGGCGATCACCTTGGCGCCGAATTTGTTTTTCGCCTCTTTGACCCGGAGGGAGGCGATCGGGTTCGTTTCCGTGATATTCGTTCCGACCAGCAGGATCACGTCGGAGAGGGTGATCTTTTGATATGAGGTCGTCGAGCGGCCGACCCCCAGGGCGCGCCGCATCGCCAAGACGGAGTTCATGTGGCCGTAGCGGGCGGCGGTGTCGATGTTGTTGGAGCCGAGGACCGACCGCATCAGTTTTTGAAAGAGATAAACCTCCTCATTCGAACAGCGGCCGCTGACCAGCCCGGCGATCGCCTCCCCGCCATATTGCCCCTTGATCTCCGCGAGGCGTTTCCCGATCTGAGTGACCGCCTTGATCCAGGGAATCTCGACGCGTCGTCCGTCGATCTTTGCCGACGGACGGGAGAGCCGTTTTTCGCTCTGGATATACTGAAACCCGAATCGCCCCCGAACGCAGAGCCCCCCGTGCCCCTCCCCCGGCGCCACATCCTTTCCGAATTTGGTGAGATAAGACAACGGGGAGGTGACGCGGACCACCTTCTGCCCCTCGCTCTCCAGCGTCATCGAGCAGCCGTCGGAGCAGTAGCCGCAGGTGGTCTCCGTCTTTTTGAGCTGCCAAGGTTTGAAAGCGTATTTCGAGAATCGGCTGACGATCGCCCCCACCGGGCAGACCGCCAGGCAGTCGCCGCAGAACTCGCAATAAAGGGGGACCCCGCCATGGGCGCCGACGTGCGTCTTCCCCTCTTTTTTGTAAAAGGAGAGGGCGTCGATCTCCTGAACCTCCTTGCAAATGTTGATGCACTGCCCGCAGAGGATGCACCGCTCCATGTTGAAGTCGAGGACGAGGCTCCGCGTGTCTTCGGGAATCTGTTTGCGGACCCCTTTCTTGATGTCGTAAACCCCCAGGTCGTAGGTCATGTCCTGAAGCTCGCACTTTCCGTCGGCGTCGCAGACGGGGCAGTCGAGGGGATGGGTGGTCAGATGTTTTTCCACCGCCTTCTTGCGGGCGTCGATGATCTTTTCGGTGTCGGTCCGGATGACCATCTTATCGGCGGTCTTGGCGGTACAGGCCCGGACATTGTTGCTCTTCCCTTCGACCTCCACCAGGCAGACGCCGCAGGAGCCGAACGGGGAGAAGGAGTAGTGATAACACATCGCCGGAAGCTCGATCCCCATCCCTTTCACCGCCTCGAAGACGGACGTCCCCTCCGGGACGGCCGTCTTTTGGCCGTTGACGGTCAATTCAAGCGTCTTTTTCGCTGCCGTCCCCTCAGATTCCGGGGCGGTCGGCAATTGAATTTTAGGTTCGTCGCTCATAATGTAATCCGTTATTCGTTAAACGTGAATCGTTATTCGTTAATCGTTTTAGCTTTTACGTTTAACGATTCACGTTTAACGTTTAACGTTCTCTTACCGGTCACACTCCCCCATGACGATGTCGTACGTTCCAAAAATGGTGATGATGTCGGCGATCATGTAGCCTTTCGCCATCTGGTCGAAGGCCCCCATGTGGATGAAAGAAGGGGCCCGGATCTTCAGGCGGTATGGTTTCCCTCCCCCTTTGCTGACGATGTAGAAGCCGAGCTCCCCCTTGTGGGCCTCCGTCCCGCAATAGATATCCCCCGGCGGCGTTTTAAACCCTTCCGTGAAAAGTTTGAATTGATAGATCATGCTTTCCATGTCGGTGAGGACGCGGTTTTTCGGCGGCGTCACCACCTGCGGGATATAGGCGAGGGAGGGGCCTTCGGGAAGTTGATCGAGACATTGCTTGATGATCTTGCTGCTCTCCCGCATCTCCTCCATCCGGACCCAATAACGATCGTAAGTGTCGCCGTTTTTCCCCAGCGGGACGGTCCACTTGACCTTATCGTAGGCGCCGTAAGGGGAGACCTTCCGGAGGTCGTAATCGACCCCCGATCCGCGGAGCGTCGAACCGGAAAGGCCGAAGTTGACGGCGTCTTCCGCCGAGATGAAGGCGATCCCTCTCGTCCGCGCCAGCCAGATCCGGTTGTTCACCAACAGCGTGTCGTATTCGTCGATCTTGGAGGGGAAATCGGCCACGAATTTATAGAGATCGTCGATGATTTTCGGCGTGAAATCGCGCCCCACCCCGCCGACCCGGTACCAGCTTGTCGTCAGCCGCGCGCCGCAAAGCGCGTCGAATATATCGAGGAGGAGTTCGCGCTCCCGGAAGGTGTAGAAGAAGACGGTCATCGCGCCGATATCGAGCGCCTGGGTTCCAAGCCAAAAGAGATGGCCGATGATCCGCTGGACCTCCGCCACGATCGTCCTCAGATATTCGGCCCGCTCGGGGACGGAGATTCCGAGGAGTTTCTCGACGGCCCGGACGTAGGCGAAGTTGTTGTACATCGCGCAGACGTAATCAAGCCGGTCGGTGTGGGGGATGAACTGATTGTAGGTGATGGTCTCGGCGATCTTCTCCACCCCCCGGTGCAAAAAGCCCAAGACCGGATCGGACTTGACGATCTTCTCCCCCTCGAGGGTCAAAACCACCTTCAACACGCCATGGGTGGAGGGGTGCTGCGGCCCGAGGTTCAGAAGAAGCTCCTCGGTCCTAAGTAAGGGGAGGCTCCCTTTTTTTTCGACCGGCAGGGTTAAAGGCTCTTTTATATCCATAGGTGATTACGATCCCACGGTAGGGGCGCGCCTGTGCGCGTCCCTGGATGAGAGCGGACAGATCGGCCCGCCCCTACAATCCTACGATTTTAAAAATTCAAACGTGTCCCGCCATCCCCGTCCTTCGACCGGGAAATTCTTCCGGAGAGGATATCCTTCGTCGTACTCATCCGGCAGGAGGATTCGGCGGAGATCGGGGTGGTGGTTGAATCGGATCCCCATCATGTCGTAAACCTCCCGCTCCAGGTAGTTCGCCCCCCGCCAGATCCCGGTAACCGAGTCGATGGCGCACGCTTCCTCTGAAACCCGCGCTTTGAGCCGGACCCGATGCTTTTTTTTAATGGAGAAAAATTCATAGACGACCTCAAAGCGCTCGGATTCTCCAAGATGGTCCACCGACGAGATGTGGATCGGGTAGTCGAAGTCCAACTCCGGATCGTCCCGCAGCAGCCTGCAAATTTCAACCACCCCTTCCTTTTGAATATGGATGGAGAGGTCTCCCCGAAAAAGGGTGGCGCCGAGATAGGCCGACGGAAAGCGCTCCCGGATTTTCCGCGCGATCGGGTGGTTTTCACCTGTTTCCATGCCTACGGGAATCTTCATGCTTTCGTAAAGACCTTCTTTTTCATGATCTGATCTTGGAGCCTTAATATCCCTTCCAACAGCGCCTCCGGGGTCGGCGGGCAGCCGGGAACGTAAATATCCACCGGCACGATCCGGTCGACCCCCTGCACCACGGCGTAGCTATTGTAGATGTTGCCCGATGTGGCGCAGGAT
>DATDON010000051.1:0-2055 GCA_035293225.1 Candidatus Manganitrophaceae bacterium | reverse complement strand
GATCCGCAACTATGACCTCGATCGCGGCCGGTTTCTCTCCCAAGAAGACGCCGCGCGATTTGAAAAGGTCGCCGTTCTCGGAAAAGAGGTCACGCGGGAGCTCTTCAGCGCCGCCGACCCCCTCGGCGCCGACGTGAAGATCGGCGACCAACGCTTCACCGTCATCGGGGTCCTGAAAGAAAAAGGGAGCCTCCACGGGATCAACTACGACGAAACGGTTCTCATCCCCGCCACCACCGCGATCAAGTTCTTCAAAGGGAGCGACGAGCTCGGCTCTTTCATCGTGAAGGTCGATGACCGCCGAAATATGAAACGGACCGACGAAATCATTAAATCGATCCTTCTCCGGCGGCACAACGGGGTCGAAGATTTCGTCATCCGGAGCCAAGACGAGCTGGTCCGGAACACCGAATTGATCATCTTCACCTTCCGGGTGATTTTAGGGGGGACCGCCGCGCTGGCCCTCCTGGTCGGCGGGATCGGCATCATGAATATCATGCTGGTGACGGTGACCGAGCGAACGGCCGAGATCGGGCTGCGCAAGGCGGTCGGAGCGAGCCGAAAAGCGATCCTGACGCAATTTCTGATCGAGTCGGTGGCGATCAGCCTGATCGGAGGGATCATCGGGGTGGCGCTGGGGGGCGGCTTGGGATGGGGGTTCGGATGGCTCGCAGGCCGCGCCATTACCGGCTGGGACGCCGTCCTCCTCCCGAGCGCGATTTTTCTCGGCTTCTTCTTCGCCCTGGGGGTCGGGGTGGTCTTCGGCCTCTACCCCGCCTACAAGGCCTCTCAACTCGACCCGGCCGAGGCGCTCCGGTATCAATGATTTTTTTCGTCGAACTTCACATCATTTCAAACGTAGGAGGAGTAAAATGCCAATGGACGATATGCGAAAACTCGGCTATGACCAAGAAGAGGAATATTTTTATAAGAAGAACAAAGAGCTGATCGAAAAAATGCGGAAAGAGATGGATGAAAAACGGGCGCAAGAGGAGGTGAAGCAGCGGCGGAGCCAACACTGGATGAAGTGCCCCAAGTGCGGCTCGGACATGGATGAGATCGAACACCTCGGCATTAAAGTGGACCGATGCAAGAGCTGTTCGGGAATCTTCTTCGACAGCGGCGAGCTGGAAATTCTCTTGCAGGTCCAAGAACCGAAAGGATTCCTCGGAGGGCTCCGGAAAATCTTTAAGAAATGATTTAAAAGGGCTCCCAATCGAACCCTCGAAAACAGAGAAGAGGATGAAGAAATATAAAAGGCGGGCGGCGGGCAGCGCAGCAAACCATCTTAGTAAGACGGCCCTCTTTTTTTAATAAAAAAAGGGCGCCCTCTCGGGCGCCCCTGGGTGTGAACCGACCGTTCCGCACGTTAACTTTTCAATTTCGCGCTCAGGGTGATCTCCGTCCCGGCGAGCGCCTGAGAGACGGGACATCCTTTTTTCGCCGCCTCGGCGCTCTCCATAAACTTCTCTTGATCCATCCCCGGAATATCGGCCTCGGTCTGCAATTCGATCTTGGTGATCTTGAACCCTTCGCCGACCTTTTCCAAATGGACCTTCGCGACCGTATGGATCCGCCTCGGCGTAATCCCCGCCTTCCCCAATCCGGCCGACAACGCCATGGAGAAACAGCCGGCGTGGGCCGCCCCGATCAACTCCTCCGGGTTTGTTCCGGGACTCTGCTCAAAACGGGTCCCGAACGAATAGGCCCCTTGATAAACACCGCTCCCCAGTTTGACATTTCCTTTTCCCTCTTTTAATCCACCTTCCCAAACAGCTTCCGCGCTCCGTACCGGCATACTCCTCCTCCTTCTTTTAATGGCGTGATATGGGCCGCGACCGGCGGAAAATCTTCACCCATCGGCGCGGCATGGCTTTAAACCCCCTGGATCACTTTATTGATCTAGATCATCCATAACTATGCCTTCTCTCAATGATCGATGTCAAGATGGCGACGCATTTTATTTTTCTTCGAGGTTCCCCTCCACGACGAGGGTGATCTCCCCTTTTATCTTTTTTCCTTGGATACTTTCAATCACCTCCGATATTTCTCCCC
>DATDON010000050.1:0-4832 GCA_035293225.1 Candidatus Manganitrophaceae bacterium | reverse complement strand
GGGTAAAGATCAAGTGAAATCACCGGGCCGGTTGGGCCTCCAAACTTTTCAAGCGATCCCGGGCCTTCGCCGCGGCGGCGGTTTCAGAGTATTTTTCGACAATCTCCCGGTAAAGTTTTTGGGCGTGGGGAAGGTTGTTTTGTTGTTCCTCAAGCTGGGCCGTGTCGTAGAGCTCTTGGCTTTTGGTCTCGGGAGAAGAACAGCCGGCGGAAAAGAAAAGAAAAAGAATCCCTACCAGAAAAAGCCGCCTTAGTTCGGGCAAGAAAATCATGCTATTTCCTCTGCCGGAGCTTGAACCGGATCGGCGTTCCGGCGAAGCCGAACGTCGCGCGGAGCTGGTTTTCGATGTAGCGGAGGTAAGGGTCGGGGAGACCGGCGGGGGCGCTGGCGAAGAGGACGAAGGTCGGGGGGCGGACGCCGGCCTGGGTGATGTAATAGAGCCGGACCGGCCTCCCTTTATAAATCGGCGGCGGTTGTTTCTCGACCGTTTTTTCAAAGAAACGGTTGAGATCGCCGGTGCCAATTCGCGTCTGATACCCCTCGTAGACCGCGTCGATCGCTTGAAAGATGGCGCCGATCCCTTTCGCCCCCTGCGCGGAGATATACCGGACCGGGACATAAGGGATAAAAGGGAACCGAACCTCGATCTGATGGTTGATCCGGTCTCTCCCCTCTTTCCCTTTGATCAGATCGGTCTTGTTGACGAGCAGGACCATCCCCCTCCCCTCTTGGAGAATCGTCCCGGCGATCTTGGTGTCCTGTTCG
The DNA here is from genome assembly GCA_035293225.1 of Candidatus Manganitrophaceae bacterium. GTDB lineage: Bacteria > Nitrospirota > Nitrospiria > SBBL01 > Manganitrophaceae > DATDON01. Next base: position 4,067 of record DATDON010000050.1, on the reverse strand, counting down.
GTGACGCCCTCCACGCCGTCGATCAGGAGGAGGGCGATGTCGGCCCGATCCAGGGCGGCCTTCGCGCGCGAAATGCTGTATTGCTCCACGCCGGCGCCGATCTTTCCCCTTTTGCGGATGCCGGCGGTGTCGATAAAGAGATATTTTTTCTCTTCATAAGTCACCCAGGTGTCGATGGTGTCGCGCGTCGTCCCGGGGATCTCGCTGGTGACGAGCCGCTCTTCTTTCAAGAGGGCGTTGATGAGGGTCGATTTGCCGACGTTCGGCCGGCCGAGGACGACCACCTTCGGGGTTTCGACCGCCTCCTCTTCTTCCTCCGGCCCCAGATGGGGGTAGAGGTCTTCCAGCAGGTCGGTGATCCCCTGATTATGTTCCGCCGAGACCGGATAAAGCGGCGACGCCCCCAACCGGTAAAATTCCGGAAGGGCGTCGATCTTTTTCCCTTCCGTCTTGTTGACCACGTAATAGATCGGCTTTCCGCTCTTCCGAAGGAGGTCGTGGACCGCTTCGTCGACCGGCGTGATCCCCTCCTTGGCGTCCAATAAAAAGAGGATGTAGTCCGACTGTTCGATGGCGGCCTCCGATTGCTTTCGGACCTGTTCCGTCAAGCTGTCTTTGGAATGCGGCAAGAGCCCGCCGGTGTCGATCAGAGTGAACCGGCGGTCCCGGTAATGACAGACCGCCTCATTCCGGTCGCGCGTGACCCCCGGCTGATCCTGAACGATCGCCTTCCGCTTCCCCACCAGCTTGTTGAAGAGGGTCGATTTTCCGACGTTCGGCCGGCCGACGATCGAAATGACCGGCTTTTTCAGCTCCATCGGTTACCCTTCCCTTCGGCCGCCTTGTTCCGGGCGACAATCTCCCGCCAGCGCTCCGGAAGCGATTCATCTTCCACTCTGAAATTGTGGGTCGCGATGAAGGTCAATCCGTGATAGAGATTGATCTTGTATTTGCCCCGGCCGTAGGTCTCGGCGAGATGGGCCATCAACCGCGCCTGCTCCATCAACCCTTGAAGCTCGGCGGTGGAGCGGGTTTCCAATTCGTTAAAGACCACGATCATCCCGACCTTTTCCTCCACCAAGATTTTGACGGAGGCCTCCGGAAAGATCTTTTGATATTTTTCCTTCATGTCGCTCAGCTCCGGCGCGCCGGTCGACGCCGTCCTTCTGATTTTCCGGACATACTCCTTGAACATCTCCCAGAGCCAGCCGGTGAAAAGATCGTCTTGCATAAGTTCTCCTGGAGGCCGAGGGCCGGCCTCCTACGTCGTCAGACGTTTATAAATCTGCGGCAATTTCGCCGGGAGCGCCTCGACCCGGTCGATGACCAGATAGGCGACCTCGCCGTACATCCCTCTCAGGTATTCATCCCCTTCCCGGTCGACGGTGACGCAGTAGGGATGGATTCCGAGCCGCTTCGCCTCTTGGAGGGCCGTCCGGGTGTCGGCGGCCGCGTAAGCGCCGGTGTAGCCGTCATCGAGCGGCTTCCCGTCGCTGATGAGGACGAGCAGTTTGATCTTCGCCGGCCGCGCGGCGAGCTTCCGGGCGGCGTGCCGGATCGCCGCCCCGTCCCGGTTTTGGGCCTCCGGCCGAATCCGCCCGATCCGCCGGTCGATCTCCGCCCCGCTTTTTTCGTGGAAATCTTTCAAGAGATAAAAACGGACGGTCTCTTTCCCCTCCCCGGAAAAACCATAAAGGGCGAACGAATCCCCCGCGGCCTCGACCGCACGGGAAAGAACCGCGAGCGCTTCTTGCTCGACCCTGAGGATCGACTTTCCCCCCGCAAGCCCCCGCTGGGTCGATCCGCTCATATCGACCAGGAAGGCGACCGCCACGCTCCGCTCCCGCTTCAGACGCTGAATGTAGACCCGGTCCGACGGCGCCCGACCCGACCGCGCCTCCACCCGGCTCGCCAGGAGCGCGTCGAGGTCGAGCTCGTCCCCCTCCCGCTCCCCCTTGATCCGCTTGAGCCCTTCCGGCCGGAGATATTGGAAGGCGGTCTGGATCGATCGGATCATTCCGCGATATTCGTTCAGGAACTCCTCGACCGATTCGGCCTCTCCCGGCGGAACGGCCGTTTCGACCACACGGCACCATCCCGGCCGGTAGTCCTCCCCCTCGCAGTCCCACTCGTCGTATCGATAGCTCTTTCCCGCCGGGACCGATCCTTCTTTCGACCGGCCGGCGGAGAGTCGCTCGGCCAATCGATCGAGGAACAGCTCCCCCTCGATCCCTTCTTTGAGCCCCTCCCCCGCGTCGACCGAACCGGTCAAAGCGGAAGCGGCCGCCTCGGTCGAGAGATCGGCCCCCGCCTCCTTCAACTTTTTCAGAAGCGATTCGATCCCCTCCCGCCGGGCCGCATCCCCCTTTTCAACCCGCTCCGGATCGATCGATCCCCGTGTGGAGGGACGGGTTTCGCGTATCGACGTTTCATCCATCGTCCCCGCGTCTCCTCTAACCTGCGGCCCCCGGTCTTCAAACGCCTCCATCGGCCCGGTCGGCGCCGCCGCCGGCTCCTCCGTCTGGAGAAGGTCATAAACGCGCGCCGCCCCTTTCATCGACGTCGCCGCCGTCGCTTCGGGGTTCTGAACCGACCCCAATATCCGACAGGCCTCGAAGAGAACCGGCTGAAGCGCCGGGGGAATCGCCTCTTGAGTCTTTCCGGAAAGCGAAATTTGGGTCAGCAGCTCCACCACCGCCCCTCTCGGGGTCAGTCCGGCCAAAGCGGGACGCTCCGCCAGGTCGGCCTCCCGCATCCGGATCAGGGAGGCCCTCAAGCCGGGATACTCTTGCCGAAGAAAGAATTCCACGCGGGCCCCCTCGGCGATCTCAAACAATCGCCGGACCAAATCAGGCTCCGGAAAAAGGGAAAAGAAGGAGGTGAGGCTTAAGAACCCTCCCCTGCGCTGATAGCGGCTTTGGAGCGATTCGATCAGGTCGGCCGTCTGGTCGATCCGGGGAGAAAAGGTCTCAAACTCCAGGTAACCGGCCTGATAGGCGGTCGCCACTTTGTACCATTCGTAATTCAATTCCGGCGTCGGAAATCGGTCGACATGCGGCGGCAGGTAGATCGTTCTCCCGTCGGTGACCGGGGCGCCGGCCGGCCGATCGTTTAACGCGGCGGTCGACTCGATCGCGACCGGCCGCCCCGAGAGGGCCTCGGCGTAGAGCTTCAACGTCCGGGAAACGGAGGAGAGCGAAACGCCTCCCCCCAACGTGTCGGCCGCCAGCCGGGCCGACTTCGACTCAAACGAAAAAAATCCCTTCGCCGCGACGGGGTCTCTCCTCAAAAGGGCCATCCCCCGCTCGACCCACGACGGGAAATAGGCCGCCGCGGCGCCCATCTCCTTTAAAATTTTAGGGCCGTTCAAGAAAAAAGTCGCGGCAAGCTCGCCGTCGAACCGGGCGATCTCCGTCGCCCGCTCCAGGAGAACTCCCTCTAAACGCAACGCCTGAAAAGGGGGAAGGATCTGCGCCGACTCCGCAAAAAGCCTGGCCGCCAGACGCGGCGCCTGCTCCGCGACCGTCGCCGTCAATTCCAAAAGCCGGGTTCGATCGGCGTTGGAGGCGATCTTTGAGAAGATCTCGGGGCTGTTTCTAAAATAGGCGAGGGTCGAAAGGAGCTGGCCGGAAGCGAGCTTCCTCCCCGCCTCCACCCATTTCGGAAGAAGCGCGACCGGGAGAAAAAGGAGAAGGGCGGGGGTCGCCTTAAAGTATTCAACCGCCAAGGTGTACTCTTCGGCGCCGAGATCCAACCCCCGCTCGGCCCATTCCGCGAAGGCCTCGTCCGTCAACACCACATTCGTCAGAAGAGAGGGCGCCTGGAGGTAATATTCCAGCGCCAGATTATAATCGCGCTCCGCCAGGGAGAGGCCCAGTCGGATAAAGCGTTCGCTGGAAGACCGATCCGGTATTTTCGAGAACACCGCCGGCCCATGCTTGAAAAATTTGATTCCCGCGGCGGAAGAGCGCTCGGCGATCTTCATCCCCATCCCGACCCATCCCCCGAGTTGGTCCGGAGAGAGGCGCTGAAGAACCTCCGGGACCGACCGGAAATATTCGGCCGCC
>DATDON010000049.1:0-8370 GCA_035293225.1 Candidatus Manganitrophaceae bacterium | reverse complement strand
GACCGGAACGGTGATGGAGGAAAAGCCGTATCCGAGGGCGCCGTTGACCGTCGCCGCGACCAGCGTGATCAAGATTAGAGCAATTGTGTTGACATCGAGAAGATCCATCAGTCTCCTTAAAACCAGGCCGGATTCCGTTCGTTCAGCGCGTTTCGTGAACTAAATATGAAACATCAACACCTGTTTTCCCTCAAGGTCCTTTTTCCTATCGCAAAGATCTCTAAAATTAATCGCGTTGAGCTGCTTTTCTAATAAGGTGTTGACCTCCGCCCAAATTTTTTCCAAAACAGCCCCTTCGATCGCCCTGCTTTCCAAACCTGAAATCTTTCCGACCTCACGGTGGCCTGCCGGCTCTATTTCGACCAAGGGCCCTTCGGCGGCCCGTAAGACCTCTCCGAGGCTGATCTCTTCGGGCGATTTCGTGAGACGATACCCTCCTTGACGGCCCCGGACGCTTTCAACCAGCCCGTCTTTCTTAAGGGCGCTCATCACCTGCTCCAAAAATCGGATCGGTAGCCGCTGCTTCTGGGCGATGGTTCTCACCTGCAGCGGCTCTTGTCCCGAATGAAGCGCCAACGCCAGCATCGCCAAGACCGCATACTCTCCTTTTGCTGAAATTCGCATCGATGATTCCTTTTAAAGCGCTTTATTAAATCCCTACTATTCCGATTGGAATTAAGTATTTAAAATGTAAACCAAAAATAAATTGGTGTCAAGCAAATTTTTAAAAATCTTGTTCGGTTGAGGATTTTATGGTATGTTAAGGATGGAGGTAACCAGATGTTATTTGAAATAACGTTGATTTTCTTGCTGATTATGGCGAACGCCTTTTTCTCTTCCGCGGAGATTGCAGTGATCGCCGCCCGGAGGAGTAATATCAAAAATCTCTCTGAAAAAGGGGACCGCAACGCAGGGATTCTCAACAAGCTTCAAGGCGACCCTGAGCAGTTTTTAGCGACCGTTCAGATCGGGATCACCCTTCTCGGCTCGGCCGCGGCCGCCGTGGGAGGGGTGACGGCGGTGGAATCGATTAAGCCTTTCTTCGAAAAGATCCCTTTATTCCAACCTTTGAGTGAGTTCATTTCCGTTTCGGTGGTTGTCGTGATTGTCGCTTATTTCACGCTTGTTCTGGGCGAATTGGTCCCGAAATCGCTTGCCTTAAAATACCCTGATCAGATCGCCTTGGCGATGGCCAAACCACTCGATCTTCTTTCCAGATTACTAAAACCTTTTGTAAAGGCGCTGACCGTTTCGATCCGTTTCTTTCTTAAGCCGATCGGAGGGAAAGTGATCCCGGGAACCTTTATTTCCGAGGAAGAGATTAAATTATTGTTGAAAGAGGGGAGAGAGACGGGGGTCTTCAATCAGACCGAACAAGAGTTGATCCACAGCGTTTTTGAATTTAACGACATCTCTGTGAAGGAGGTGATGGTTCCCCGGCCCAAAATCCACGCGGTCCAAATCGACACCCCTCCTCAGGAGCTGCTCCGATATGTGACCGAGAATAAATTTTCCCGATATCCGATTTATAAAACCAATATGAACGACATCGTCGGGATTCTCTATTTTAAGGATTTGTTGGGTCCGCTGACGCAAAATAAACCGGTCGAGCTGAAAAGTCTCCTTCACCCGGCCTATTTTGTCCCGGAAACGATGCAGGTGAGCCACCTTTTAAAGGAGCTTCAGCGGCGCCGGATTCAGATGGCGATCGTGATTAACGAGTACGGCAGCGTGGAAGGGTTGGTCACCATGGAGGATCTGGTCGAAGAAATCGTGGGGGAGATTCAGGATGAATACGACATTGAAGAGCGGCCGGTGGAACGGCTGAAAGACGGCTCGTTGGTCGTCGACGCCTCTCTCTTCGTCAGAGATTTAAGAAACGATTACGGCCTTCCCATTCCCGAATCGGGCAATTACGAAACGTTGGGAGGGTTTGTCCTTGCCCAGTTGCAGGATATGCCGAAAGGGGGGGAGATTATTCAATACGGCGATTATAAATTTACGATTGTCGATATGGACGGCCGCCGCATTGCGAAATTAAAAGTGGAAAAGAAACCGGCCCTGGAAAAGATCCCCTATAAAGTATAGTTGACAATTGATGAAGGCTCCCTTATATCTATAAAAACTTAGGACTTCTCTGTGATTCGACAAAGAAGATATCTCCTTCCGTTTGTTCTATTGATCTTGGTTATTCTCTCTTTACCTCCTCTTTATATTTACATTCTGAAAAATTCAAACGGCGGTGCTCTTGAAATTTGGGCCGTCGCTCTTCCTCTCCTTGTCGCGGCGGGGGTTTGCGCTCTCTTCCATTTGCAGCGGCGGGGCGAGATCAAATCGCTTATGGAGGGTTGGGGGGCGTACCATGAAATTTCCGCTCTCATGACACAAGAGGGCCCGCCCGCGCAATGGTTCGAAAAGACTTTTGAAAAAATCCGAGAACGGATTCCGATTCTCTCCTCCTCCGCTCTCTTTTTAGCGGATGAAGAACGGCAAACGTTGAACTTGGACCTCTCTTCTCGCCTCCCGGAGAGAGTGGTTTCTTTACTCAAAAGAGAGCCGCTTCAGTTGCGCGAAGGGGCGCCGGGGGCGGTGGCAAAAACCGGGAGAAGTTATTTTTCAAGCGATCGGGCGGGAGATCCTCCGACCCTCTCTGAAAAGAGGCCGTTGTTTAAGGAGGAGGGCCTGTTCGTTTTAGGCTGTCTCCCTTTTAGGTCAAAGAATAGGACCGTCGGCGTCTTCTCTTTTTTGTCGGCCACCCCCACCCCTTTAAACGCTGAGGAGCAAAAATGGCTGGAGGCGGTCGGCGCTCAGATCGGCCTCGCCGTCGAAAGCGCCAAACTCCGTGAAGAAAGTCTGAGGAAAGAAAAAGAGGCGTTGGCTCTTTTTCAACTGGGCCAAGCGACCACTTCTTCCTTAACGATCGACGCGGTTTTGAGCATCATCTTGGACCATGTGGCCGGGATCACCCAATCGCGCGCGGTCTTGATTATGTTGTATGACCCCGATCAGCAGGCGCTTAAGGTGAGCGCCGCCCGTGGATGGTCCGAACAGGTTTCCCTGAATCAATTGGCTTTGCGTCCCGGTCAGGGCGCCTTGGGAGAGGCGTTCCAGACGGAGAAAATTATTTTTGTCCCGGACGTTCAAAATGATCCTCGGATTGTCTATCGCGATGAGGCGGAACGGTCCGGCGTCGCTTCCATCATCGGGGTCCCGCTCATCGTGAAAGGAAAGGCGATCGGGGTCATCGGGCTCTATTCTCCTTTTTTGGTTCAGGAGGGGAACCTGCCGCAGGAGAGGCGGAATATCCTGGGCGCCATCGCCTCACAAGCCGCCATCGCGATCCATAACACGCAGCTTTATCAGGATTTGGAGCAAAAAGTCCGAGAATTGAAACGGCTGCAGGGGCAACTGATTCAAACGGAGAAGCTTTCCGCCATCGGAGAGCTGGTTTCGGGCGTGGCGCATGAGTTGAATAATCCCCTCACCAGCGTGATCGGATTTTCGCAACTCCTGCTGGACATCATCGAGACGCCTCGAGAGAGGGAATTTTTGGAAAAAATTTTCAGCGAAGCGATGAGCTGCTCCGAAATTATCCGCAACCTCCTCACCTTCGCCCGGCGCCATCCTGCGGAAAAAAGTTTCAACAACGTCAATCATATCGTCAGAAAAGCCCTCGAATTAAAAATATACCAACTGGAAACCGAAGGGATCGAAGTGATCGATCGGCTTTCAGAGAGGATTCCTCCGGCGTTGGTCGATCCGCACCAACTCCAACAGGTCTTTTTCAACATCATCAACAACGCCCATCAAGCCCTTTTGGAGAAGAAGAAATTCAACGCCGGCGCGTTGAAGCTGGCGATCTCGAGTGAGCTCAAGAACGATCTGATATCGATTTCTTTTCAAGACACCGGACCGGGGATCCTCCCCGATGTTTTGCCGAAAATTTTTGAGCCCTTTTTTACCACCAAAGAAGTCGGCGTCGGAACCGGCTTGGGTCTTTCGATCTCCTACGGAATTGTGAAGGAGCACGGCGGTGAGATTCGGGTGGAAAATCAATTTGGAGAAGGGGCCTGTTTTATCGTCACTCTCCCTTTGATCAGACGAGAGAAAGAGAAGGAGACGGGGGGCTCAACCCCGTCGATTTCGCAGTTCGTGGGAAAAAAAATCCTGATCGTGGATGATTCGACCTCGTCGCTCGAGATGTGCGCTTATGTCTTGCGCCTGGAAGGTTTTCATGTCGAAACGGCGGGAAAGGGGAGGCTGGCGCTGGAACGGCTTCGAACCGATCCCTACGATCTCATCCTGATCGATATGAAGTTATCCGACATGGGCGGCCGCGATTTTCATGAAACGATCGCCAGGGAGCGCCCGGCTTTGACGGATAAAATTATCTTTTCGATGGACGATGAGCCGACGCTTGAAACGCAGCTTTTTTTGGAAGAGAACCATCTTGAATATCTGGGGAAGCCCTTCAGCATCGTCGCCTTAAAAGAGGTTGTTTACCGTTGCCTGACCGCTTCTTTAAACGCTTGATGAAGTTGACGCGTGATCGGTCCCGGCTTGCCTCCTCCGATCGCTTTTCCTTCCACCTCGGTCAAAGGCGCAAGTTCAACGCCGCTGTTTGTGAGGAAAGCTTCCTCCGCTTTTAAGAGATCGGACGGCCTGAAACGACCTTCCTCGGTCCGAACCCCGCTCTTCTTCGCCAACTGTAGGACGAGCCCCCGTGTCACCCCCTCCAACAGCCCGACCCCCGGCGCCGGGGTTTTCAACTTCCCCTTCCGGACCCAAAAGAGATTGCTGACGGTCCCCTCCGCGAGATATCCGTCCAGACTCAGGAAAATACCCTCGAACGCTCCCCGGCGGTTCGCTTCGATTTTCGCCTGGACATTATTCAGGAAGCTGATCGATTTAAAAGCGGGGTCGAGCGCCGCGGGAGGCGTTCGACGAACTTGGACGATCGCGGCTGAAACCCCCTTTTCGTAAAATTCGGAGGGGTAGCCTTTAAATCGCCTGGCGAGGATGACCAGCGTCGGCTTTCCGCAGAGATCAGGGTCGAGGCCGACGGCTCCTTCTCCCCGCGTCACCGTGAGGCGGAGGATCGCGTCGCGAAGCCGGTTTCGCTCCAAGGTTTTATAAAGGAGCGCTTCAAGATCGAAGAGGGGAGGGAGCGAGAGGGTGAGCCGTTGCGCCGAACGGGCGAGTCGCTCTAAATGTTGAGGAAGCCTGAAGATCGTTCCCGAATAGGCGCGAAGCGTCTCAAAAAGGCCGTCCCCGTAAAGAAACCCGTGGTCATAGACGGAGACGCGGGCCTTCTCTTTCGGGACGAAACGGCCGTTTACGAAAATCCACATAAAGGGGGTTTATCCTTCCAACGCCTTGATCAACGCGGCCGCTTTCTGGAGGGTCTCCTGGTATTCCGCGTCGGGATCTGAATCTGCGACGACGCCGGCGCCGACGTGAAACGTGATCTCGCCTTCCCGCCGGACCAGAGTTCGGATGGCGATATTCAGATCGAGCGCTCCATTGAAGCCGATATACCCGATCGCGCCGGTGTAAACCCCTCTTGATCTCCCTTCCAGCTCCGAGATGATCTCCATGCACCGTATTTTGGGAACTCCCGTAATGGTGCCCCCGGGAAAGACCGCTTTTAGAACTTGAGAAAGAGAGGTTCCCGGCGCCAGCTCTCCCCGGATATGGGAGACGAGGTGCAGGACGTGGGAGTATTTTTCGAGAGACATCAGCCGCTCCACCTGAATGGAGCCGTACCGACAGATCTTTCCCAGATCGTTGCGTTCCAAATCGACCAGCATCAGATGTTCGGCCCGTTCCTTTTCGCTTTCATAAAGGGCCCGGATCATCTCTTCATCCTCCGACGGAGTTTTCCCTCGAGGGCGTGTTCCGGCGATCGGCTTCGTTTCGATCCACCCGTTTTCGACTCGAACGAGCCTTTCGGGAGAGGCGCTCGCGATTTGAAGCTCTCCCAAGTCAAGATAGGCCGAAAAGGGGGAGGGGTTGATCGTCCGAAGCCGTTTATAAAGAGGAAGCGCGGAGGGAAAATGAAACGGCGCCGTAAACCGGTGAGAGAGGTTGGCTTGAAAAATATCCCCGGCCGCAATATACTCCTTGGCGCGCCGGACCATTTGGATATAGCGTCGGCGCGGCAGGTCCGCTTGAATCCGAGGGGGAGCGGCGCAAGGCGGATCCGGATCAAACAGATCGGGGCCCTCCAATCGCTTTTGAAGAATTTCCAGTTTTTTCTTTCCTTCTTCGAGAACGAGCTCCGGGTCTTTCCCGAGCAGCGTCTCCGGCGCCGGATTAAAGATGAGATAGAGCCGATTGAGGGGGTGATCGAAAATAATATAAAGATTTAAAAAGAGGAGATGGATATCGGGAAGAGAGGGATCATCATCAATCGGCGCGGGAATTCTTTCAAATTGACGGGCCAGGTCGTAACTGAAAAATCCGACGGCCCCTCCCTCTAAAAACGGAAGAGGAGCGGTACCCCTCTCGACGGGGGGGGCGCCTCTCCGGGGGCGCATTTGATCGAACATCTCCCGCAAGACCGCGAGGGGATCGCCTTTCCGGAAGAAAGAAGATCTTCCCCGATCGAACAGCGCCTCGAATCGCATCGAGGCCCCCTTGCTCTGAAAGACGGCGAAAGGGGCGCCCCCCATGAGAGAGAAACGCCCATCGAACCATCCTCCCGCCCCTCCTTCCAGCAGAAAGGCGGGAGCGGCCCAGCCTGTTTTTTTAAAGAATTCAACGGGGGGGCGGTCGCCGGCGTCAACGGTTTTTATCAAAAGGGCATCAACCGGATCGGCCGACCCTTTCTTCGCCGAATGTCCTCTTTCCGAGCCTTTTCGGGTCGAAATCATCCCGCTTCCTTGATTTCGGAGAGGATCGCTTGAACCGTTTTGATCTTGTCTTTCGATTCCAAAATAGGCCGTCCGACCACCAGATAATCGGCCCCGTCATAGATCGCCTGACGCGGGGTTCCAAATCGCTTTTGGTCGTCCGAGGAATCGGAATCGAGACGGATTCCCGGCGTGACGAGCCGAAACGGGGGAAGGAGGCGCTTTCGGAGAGAGACCAGCTCTCGGGGAGAGGCGACCACGCCGTCCAGCCCCTCTTCGCGCGCGAGGTTAGCCAAATGGAGGACCATCGCCTCCAAAGTGAGAGAGGTCTTCATCGTTTCTTTCAATTGCGCCTGGTCGAGGCTGGTCAAAACCGTCACCCCGATCAAAAGAGGAGGGAGAATTTCTCCCCGCCCCGAGGCTTCCCGGACCGCTTCCACCCCCTTCCGGATCATCTCCCTTCCGCCGAGGGTATGAAGGGTCATCATCCGAACTCCTTGCCGGGCCGCTTGAAGGGTCGCGCCGGCCACCGTGTTCGGAATATCGTGAAATTTTAGATCCAAGAAGACCTCTCCCCCTCTTTTTTTAATTTCTTGAATCAGGGGAGGGCCTGAGGCGGTGTAGAGGGTCGATCCGACCTTAAATATCCGGATCAAGCCGGCCAGCTCGTCCACCCGGCGGAGGGCCTCTTTAGGGTCGGGGAGGTCGAGGGCCAAAATCAGCCGATCAACGGGGTGTTCTGCGGAGTGTTCCGCGGGACGTTCAGAGAGAGGCATAGGCCGCTTTCACGATCCGGGTTGGACGCATCTAAAACCGACGTCGTTGATCGCTTCGTCGGGCGAGGCGTAGAGCCGAAAGGTCGTGGTGGAATGGAATTTCACCAATTCTTTCTGGACTTCGGGGGGGTAATGGCCTATTGCCGACCAAGAATTCCCGCGGATCACCTTGAGACGCTTCCCATACTCCTTGCTTTGGTAGCGCGCGCCGGGATACGGTTGATACCAGTCGGCGGTCCACTCCCAGACGTTTCCGATCATATCAAGCGCCCCATAGGGGCTGACGCTTTCGGGAAAAGCGCCGGCCGGCGCAAGGTCCTTCGCCACCCCTCCGACGTTCGCTTTTTGAAGATCGAAATCGTTTCCCCAAGGGTAACGTCTGCCGTCGGTTCCGCGCGCCGCTTTCTCCCATTCGGCCTCGGTCGGAAGCCGCCCTCCCCGCCATCGACAGTAATCTTGGGCCTCCTGCCAGCGGATCATCGCCACCGGGAAAAAGTCGCTTCCCGGAGGGGGCGCCCCGTTTTCCCAATGAGGTGGAGCGGAGCGTCCCGTCGCCCGAACGAATTGAGCGTACCGGTGGTTGGTGACCTCATATCGGTCGATGTAAAAAGGAGGAAGATAGACCTGATGGGAAGGGCCTTCATCCACGAACCAGGGCTTGACGATCCCCTGCTCCGCCGCAAATCCGGTCTCATCCACTTCGTCCGTTCCCATCAAAAATTCTCCCCCCTCCACCCCGA
>DATDON010000048.1:0-3559 GCA_035293225.1 Candidatus Manganitrophaceae bacterium | reverse complement strand
GCGGGAGGTGGAGGAGGCCCTTTTTCGACATCCGAAGGTGAAAGACGCGGTGGTGGCGGGGCTTCCTGATCCATTCTCCGGAGAGATCATCAAGGCGTATATCATATTAAAAGAAGGGGAGACGGCGACCGAGGAAGAGATCATCACCTTTTGCAAAGGAGAACTGGCGAAGTTCAAAGTCCCCAGCCGGGTTGAGTTTCGAGCCGAGCTTCCGAAAACCATCATCGGGAAGGTGTTGCGGCGGGTCTTGTTGGAAGAAGAGAAGGCAAAAGGCACGTTGTAGGGGCAATTCATGAATTGCCCCTACATTTATACAGAATGAAAGGGATACCGTGAAAGAAGCAGTCATTGTTGATGGCGTCAGGACGCCGATCGGAAATCTGGGCGGCGCGCTCAAGGAGGTCACCAACCATAAAATGGGAGAGTGGGTCGTCCGGGAGTTGTTGAAGCGGACCCAGACCGATCCGGCCCTGATTGAAGAGGTGGTCTTCGGCTGCGTCGGGCAATATAGCGACGCGACGAACCTGGCCCGGGTGATCACCCTGATGGCCGGCCTTCCGATCACGACGCCGGCGTATACGGTCGCCCGGAACTGCGCGTCGGGGATGCAGGCGGTGGTGAACGCTTGTCAAAACATCTATTCCGGGGACGCCGACCTCCAGGTCGCCGGAGGGGTGGAGAATATGAGTCTTGCCCCCTTCGTGTCGCGCGATATGCGCTTTGGACACCGCCTCCGTCATTCGATGATGATCGATTCGATCTGGGAAGGTTTGACCGACGGTTTCTGCGGCCAGGTCATGGGCTACACGGCGGAAAATCTCGCCGAAGAGTTCAAAATCTCCCGCCAGGAGCAGGACAAGTACGCCGTCGAGAGCCACAAAAAAGCGTTCCGTGCGATCCGGGAGGGGAAGCTGAAGGAGGAGATCGTTCCGATTTCGATTCCGAAGAAGGCGGCCGGGAAAGAGGTCACGCCGGAACTCTTCGCTCAGGACGAAGGCCCAAACGTCGCCCTGACCGAGCAGATGCTCTCCCTCTATCCGACGATTTTTAAAGAGGGGGGGACGGTGACGCCGGGAAACGCCTGTCCGATCAGCGACGGCGCGGCGGCGCTTCTCATCATGTCGAAGGAGAAGGCGCAGGAGTTGGGCAAAGAGCCGCTCGGATATGTCCGTTCGTACGCCTCCGTCGGGGTGGAGCCGCAGCGAATGGGGATCGGGCCTGCGCTGGCGATTCCGAAGGCGTTGAAAAAGGCGAACCTCTCCCTTTCGGACATTCAATTGGTCGAGGTGAACGAGGCCTTCGCCGTCCAATATCTCGCGGTGGAACGGGCGCTCGGATTGAAACGGGAGATCACCAACGTCAACGGCGGGGCGATCGCCCTCGGCCATCCGGTCGGGATGAGCGGGACCCGATTAATCATCACCCTCTTGAAAGAGATGAAGCGGCGGAATCTTTCTCTCGGAGTCGCCTCGCTCTGCGTCGGAGGCGGCCTCGGCTCGGCGATGGTGCTGGAGCGGAAATAACGTTAAACGTGAATCGTTATTCGTTAAACGTTGAAAATAGAGAAGTGTCTTACGAATAACGTATAACGAATAACGTATAACGGTATCTTGGGGGTTTTCCATGTATATCTACAAGGCGGCGGTGATCGGGTCGGGGGTGATGGGGGCGGGGATCGCTCAGGTGATCACCTATTCGGGTCTTCCGGTGATTTTGAAGGATATCGACCAGAAGGCGGTCGATCGCGGTTTGGAGGCGATCCGGAAGATTTATCAAGGGCGGGTCGATAAAGGGAAGATGACGGCGTCGGAGATGGACCAGAAGATGGCGCTGGTGACCGGCGCGGTTGATTATTCCGGTTTTTCCGACGTCGATCTCGTGATCGAAGCGGTGTTTGAAGACCTTTCCGTCAAACAAAAACTCTTTCAAGAACTGGAGAAGGTCTGTCCCGAAAGCGCCATCTTCGCCAGCAACACCTCTTCGCTCCCCATTTCGGCGATCGCGGCGGCGACGAAGAAGCCGGAGAAGGTGATCGGGATGCATTTTTTCAATCCCGCGCCGGTGATGAAGCTGGTGGAGGTGATCCCCGGTCTGGGGACCTCGCAAGATACGATCGACGATGTCGTCGCCTTCTCCGAAAGCCTCCGAAAAATACCGATCCGGGTCCAGGAGTGCGCCGGCTTTTTGGTCAACCGGCTGCTGATGCCCTATCTGAATGAGGCGGCCATCGCCCTGCAGGAGGGGGCGGCCTCGGCGAAGGTGATGGACGAGGCGCTGGTCGCCTTCGGAATGCCGATGGGGCCTTTTACCCTGTCGGATATGATTGGGATCGACGTCGCATCGAAAGTGGCCGATATCCTCTATGACGCCTACGGTCCGCGCGTGAGACCGGCCCAGATTTTGAAAGCGCTTTATCAGGCGGGCCGCTACGGCTCCAAGAGCGGCGCCGGTTTTTATGAATACGGCGAAGGAAAAGAGGGCGCCCTCCAAAAGATCGTCGAAAAAATTCAGAAGGAGACCGGGAAGAAAGGGACCCCTTTTTCCGTCAACCGGCTGGTCATGCCGATGATCAACGAAGCGGTCATCTCGCTCCAAGAAGGGGTCGCGACCGCCTCCGATATCGATATCGCCATGATGGCGGGGACCGGCTTTCCCCAGGAGAAAGGGGGGCCGCTCCATTACGCCGACCAGATCGGGGTGGATGTGGTTTTATCCGAGCTTCAAAAATTGACCCAGGAACTGGGAGAGCGGTTCTGGCCCGCGCCGATGCTGAAACGGATGGTGATGGGAGGCTATCTGGGAGTGAAGGCAGGAAAGGGGTTTTTTAACTACTGAAAATAGGGGCCGGGGGCCGGGGGCCGGGGGCCGGATTAAAAACAAAATCAGGTTTCTGTTTTTTATGTTTTACCGACCCCTGATCCCCGGCCCCCGACCCCCGCCTTTAAAGGAGGTTTTCTTGGCGAACCAATTCGTGAATTACACGCTGGATGAACGGGTGGCGACGGTGACGATCAGCAATCCGCCGGCAAATGTCTTGACCACGCCGCTCGTTTCGGAACTTGAAAAGGTGTTCGATGAACTTTCGAGCGCGGACGGGGTCAAAGCCGTCGTCTTGACCGGCTCCGGAACCCTCTTTGTCGCGGGAGCCGATATTAAAGAGATCGCTTCGATTTCCTCCTCCAAGCAGGGAGAAGAGTTGGCCAAACGGGGTCAGGCGGTTTTTGACAAGATCGAGCAGATGAAAAAACCGGTCATCGCGGCGATCACCGGCTTTTGCCTGGGAGGGGGGATGGAGCTGGCGATGGCGTGCCATATCCGGATTGCGGGAGACCGCGCCCGGCTGGGCCAGCCTGAGATCAACTTGGGAATCATTCCGGGATTCGGCGGGACGCAGCGCCTCCCCCGTCTGGTCGGAAAAGCCAAGGCGATGGAATTGATCTTAACCGGCGATATGATCAACGCCCAAGAGGCGAAAGCGCTCGGCCTGATCAACAAGGTGGTTCCCGAGGGGGAAGTTTTGAAACAGGCCCAGGGTCTGGCGAAGAAGATCGCGTCGAAA
>DATDON010000047.1:0-3033 GCA_035293225.1 Candidatus Manganitrophaceae bacterium | reverse complement strand
AAGCTTCTCCAACGCGTCCTCTTCCGTGGCGCCGTACCGATATTTCACCTGGGCCCAGCCCGTCAAGCCCGGTTTGACGGTGAATCGAAGGTCATAATAGGGGATTTTCTTCCGGAGCTGTTCAACGAAGACCGGCCGCTCCGGCCGGGGGCCGACGAAGCTCATCTCCCCTTTCAGAACGTTGATCATCTGAGGAATCTCGTCCAACCGGAGAATCCGGAGGATCTTTCCCAATCGCGTCGTCCGGCTGTCGTTCTCGCTGGCCCACACCGGGCCGCTCTCCACCTCCGCGTCCTGCCGCATCGACCTGAACTTAATCAACATGAACGGCCGGCCGTTCTCCCCCATCCGCTCCTGGCGGTAAAAGACGGGCCCCCTCGATTCGATCTTAATTAAAGCGCAGAGGACCAAAAAAATCGGGAGGGAAAGGGTCAATCCCACAACGGAGAGGACGATATCAAGGGCCCTCTTGATGATGCGGCCGACGGTCAACCGTCTAAACCCTTCACTGAAGATCAGATGGCTCGGCTTCATGGACTGGATCAGGATTTTGCCGGAAAGCTGCTCATAAAAAGAGACCCCTTCCACCACTTCGACCCCCTGAACCCGGAGATCCAAAAGCGACGCGACCGGCAGTTGTCTCCTCCGGTCGTCCAACGCCACGATGACCTTCTTGATCTTATGCTCCTTCACAATCTCTTCCAGCCGGACCCATTGTTCCCCCAAATCGTCCGGATCGGTCAGATCCCAATGAAAATGAAAGAGGCGGTAGCCGAGGCTTTGATCCCGCGTGAGCGCGCCCTTCAAGAGGGCCGCCACCGGCCCCGATCCGATCATGAGGATCGCCGTGTTCCATCGATTCGTCTCGGCCAAGATCTGATAGCCGAGCCGCAAGCCGATGAGGACAAACGGGATAAAAGCGAACCGAACCCAAAACGACCCCCCCACGCCGGGGAGGGGGATCATGACGTAAATCGCGGAGAGAATCATCATCGCCCAGAGAATGGCCTGGAGATGTTTGACCCAAAACTCTTTCAATGAGAAGCGCGGAAAGGGGGGGCGAAGCTCATTATAATAAGAGCAGACCTGGCAAACGAAAGGGATCAGGATCAAATTCGCCCACCCGATTCCGGGCTTGGCGCCGACCCCCAGCGTGGCGCCCCCCATTAGAAAAAGGAGGATAAAGAGATTCTCCAAAATAAAATAAAGCGTATGACGCGCCGAGAGATAGCGGTTAAAAATCCGGATCATGAGCCGCCCCTGCTTGAAATATCATTAGTCGCATAAATCGTCGGAAGGTTTTGAGCCCCTTGCCACGCCTTTAGTAGCCATACTTGTAATACCGGGAAGGCCATGCCATCTTCGCCCTGTTGAGGACGCTCCCGATCATTTTTGAAGAGCCGAGCGACTTCACCGCTTGGGCGAGGAGCGCCTCCGGAATCTCCCCCGCGCGGACGACGATCAGGACCCCGTCGACCGACTCCGCGATGAGGTTCATGTCAAACAGGGGGAGAATCGGCGGGGCGTCGATCCAGACATAATCAAACCAGCCCCGGACCTCCGCCAGCACACGTTTGACCCCCTCCGAAATCCAGATATTGTTCTCCTTGCCGGGAGGGCGCCCCATCGGAAGAATCGTCAAGTTCTCGACAACGTCCCGGCTCATCGCGCTCGCCAGGGGGAGTTTTCCCTCGATGACATCGACCAGCCCGGGCGCCCCGCTCATTCCGAAACGCCTCGCCAGCGTCGGATTTTTAAAATCGCCGTCGATGATCAGACACCGTTTTGCGAAATCGCGGGCGCCGACGATCGCCAGGTTGGCGGCGGTGGTCGTCTTTCCCTCCCCTTTGATCGAGCTGGTCAAGGCGATCACCTTCTTTTCCTGCGCGCGGCAGAGATGGTCCACTTTCGCGAAGAGGATCCGGTACCGGTCGACGGAGAGAGAGTCGGGCATGTTCAGCGTCACCAGGCCCTCCCTGGCCCCTTTTTTCAAATCAAGCGCCATGCGCCTCCTCCTTGGAGGTTTTATTTTCCACTATCGTTTTTTTCGCGCGCTTCTCAAACCCCCGCATCTCTTCCGTGAAATCGGGAATCGAGACGAGGACCGGAACCGATGTTACCCGCTCCACCTCCTCCGGCTTCCGAATCGAGCTGTCCAACTGTTCACGGAAAAAGGCGAGGGCCAGCCCTCCGCCCAGCCCCAAGAGGAGGCCGGCCAAGCCGATCTTGACGCGGTCGGGCTTGAACGGTCTTTCAGGCAGATTCGCCGCGTCCAAAATCCGAAACTGCTCCCCTTTTTGCCTCTTCTCAAGATTTTCCGAGATCTTGGCGCTTAATTTTTTGTCTAAAAGAGCCTCATAATTTTTCTTGGTGTTATCATAATCGCGGACCAGCGTTAAGAGGATCTGCTCTCTCGCCGGAACATTTTCCACCCGATGCTCATAAACCTTGATCTGTTTTTCAATCGCTTTCTCCCGATTCCGCAGCCCTCTCAGCTCGATCTCCGTCTCCCGGAGCTGCTTTTGAAGATCGGCCAGATAGCCCGGCGCCAATTGGAAGACCTTGCCGGCGCTCTCTCTTCCTCCCTCTTGAAGCGGATTTCCACTTTCAGCCAGGCCGATCTGGTTTTCGATCTCTTGAATCTCCCGTTTGAGCATGATGATGTCGGGATAACTCTCTTTGTATTCCATTTGCAAACTCGCTAAAATCTCTCTCCTTTGGGATAGTTTGAGCATCAGCGGCGAGAGGCCCGTTTCAGACCCGAGATTCTGCGGGGAGTTGGGGTCATTGATTCCGGCCATCTGCTGCTTCATGATCTCGATCGTTTTTTCCACCGTCAGCTTCCGGTCTTCCGCCATCTTTTTCGAGAGCTGAATCGATTGCAAATCGGCCTGGAACCGATCGAGGGCCCTCAGGTTCGGCTCCAATTGTTGAGGGAGCTCGCCCATATAGGCCCGCTTGAATTCCCCGATTTTGTTCTCCTGCTCCTCCAAAATCGTCTTCAAATTGCTCAATTCATTGTCGAGAAATTCA
>DATDON010000046.1:0-4344 GCA_035293225.1 Candidatus Manganitrophaceae bacterium | reverse complement strand
GGTCGGGACGATTTCGATCGAGAAGTCGGAGCGGTTGTCGGCCCTTCTGAAGCGGAAAGGAATCGCGCACGCCGTCTTGAACGCCAAATACCACGAAAAAGAGGCGGAGATCATCGCCCAGGCGGGGCGGAAAGGGGCCGTCACCATCGCCACCAACATGGCGGGACGCGGCACCGATATTCTCTTGGGGGGGAACCTTGATTTCCTCTATAAAAAATTCGCGTCGCAGCGCCCCGACGCCGCCCTGGAGACGCTGGAGCCCGACAAGGGCAAAATCCGGATGGAGTGCGAGGAGGAGAAGAAGGAGGTCATCGGGCTGGGAGGACTCCATATCATCGGCACGGAGCGCCATGAGTCGAGGCGGGTGGACAACCAGCTTCGGGGCCGAGCGGGTCGGCAGGGAGATCCGGGCTCTTCCCGTTTCTATCTTTCGCTGGAGGACGACCTTCTTCGGATTTTCGGGTCGGACCGAATTTCCAAATTAATGGGGCGGCTGGGAATGGAAGAGGGGGTTCCGATTGAGCACAGGATCGTCAGCCGCGCCATTGAGAACGCCCAAAAGCGGGTGGAGGCGCATAACTTCGATATTCGGAAACAGCTTCTAGAGTATGACGATGTGATGAACAAACAGCGGACCGTCATCTATGGCCGTCGGCGGGAGGCCCTTTCGGGAGAGGGGATCCGGGAAGACGTTCAGGAGATGATTGAAGAGCAGGTGGATGAAATCTTAGCGGCCTACTGTCCTGAGGAGGTCTACGCTGAAGAGTGGGACGCTCCGGGGTTTTTAGAGGCCCTGTCCCATCAATTCTCGGTAAGCCTCTCGAAAGAAGCGCTCGGCTTTCCAAACGTTGGAAGAGAGGCGCTGAAAGAAGAGGTGATCCGGCGGGTTCAAGAGGCGTATCGCAAGAAAGAATCCGAATTTGATCCGACGATGATGCGACGCCTCGAAACGATGGTCTTCCTCAGAATGATCGACAGCCACTGGAAAGACCACCTGCTGGGGATGGATTATCTGAAAGAGGGAATCGGGTTGCGGGGATACGGGCAAAAAGACCCCCTCAGTGAGTATAAGCGGGAAGGCTTCGAGATGTTTTCCGCCATGATCGACCGCATTAAAAGAGACGCGGTCTCCCATCTTTTCCGCGTCCAAGTGATGAAGCAGGGGGGAGGGCGGCAGGCGGAAGAGAGCGCGCCGATCGCAGGGCTGTTCCCAAAGGCCCAACAGATGCAGCTTAACCGGGGAGAGTCCGAACCGGTTCGGACCGTCCATCGTGAAGGGAAAAAAATCGGAAGGAACGACCTCTGCCCTTGCGGAAGCGGGAAAAAATATAAAAAGTGTCATGGTCAGTAAGCGTGAAGAAAAAACGAACCTCAGATCATTCCAAACCGAACTCCCCCGGTAAACCGGATCGCCTCAAAATCCTTCGCGAAGAAAATCGTATCCTGAAATCGGAACTCCGCCAAAAAACCATAGAGCTTTCTTTTTTTATTAATGTGGGAAAGGCCCTTACCGGCGCCTTTGAATTCAAAAAGGTGCTCCGGGTCATTATGGAAACCGCCCGGCAAATGGTGCGATGCGAGACCTGGTCGCTTCTTTTGGTGGATGAACGAAAAGGAGAGCTCCATTTTGAGCTGGTGAGAGGGGTCCCGATTCAGGCGTTGAAGCGCGTTCGATACAAAGTAGGAGAAGGCCCCGCGGGATGGGTCGCCGAAAAAGGAATTCCGCTCTTGATCACCGATTTTTCCAAGGATAAACGGTTTCGCCCCAACGAATTTTCCCCTCACATCAAAGCCAAATCGGCCCTCTGTGTCCCGATTATCAGCAAGAGAAAGGTCATCGGCGTCTTCCAGATGGTCAACCGGATCGATCAAGAGCCGTTTGGGGAGAAAGATCTCGATCTTCTGCTGAAGCTGGTCGATCAAGCGGCCTTGGCGATCGAACGCTCTTATCTCTACCAGAAAATGTCCGATCTGGCGACCACCGATGATTTGACCCGCCTCTATAATTTTCGATATCTCGACCAATCGTTGGAAATAGAACTGAAGCGCTGTCAGCGTTACGGCGCCTCCGCCGCGTTGATCTTCCTCGATATGGATCATTTCAAGCTGGTCAACGATCAATACGGGCATTTAATGGGAAGCCAGGTTTTAATCGAGGTGGCGGGGATTTTGCGTAAAAGCCTGAGGGAAGTTGATATTATCGCGCGATACGGGGGAGACGAATTTGTGGTGATCCTTCCTGAAACGGATGTCCCGACCGCCCACCGAATCTCCCAGCGGGTCCGGAACGCCGTTCGCTCCTATGAGTTTTTAAAAAAAGAGGGGCTTGCGCTTCATCTTTCGGCCAGTTTTGGGATCGCAGGCTATCCGCAGCACGCCAAAAATAAAACCGACTTGATCCGTCTCGCCGACCAGGCGATGTACAAAGCCAAAGTGATGGGGCGGGATAAGATCTTTTTGGCCTGAGAGATCGTTAACGATCCTTCGATTAAAAAGGCTGCCCCGCCGTCAGGTAATAGTGCGGTTTTTGCTCCGCATCAAACGGAGACGCCATCGGAGCGGCGACGTCGAATCGAACGACCGCCGGATAAAAACCGAAGAAGTCTAGAAAAAATCGGAACCCGGCGCCGAAATCCGATTCGTAATTGACGAATTGAAACACATTGTGGGCGTTGGTCACGTTTCCGGTGTCCGCGAAAAGGGCGCCTTGCCAGGTATGGGTGTGCGCCAAACCGAAGAGATTGAGATCGGTTTCGCGAAAAAGGGGAAATCGATACTCAATCGAAAAAAGACTCATATTTTCTCCCTCAAAGGCCAAGGGGGTATATCCCCTCATTCCGTTGTCTCCTCCCAGGAAGAAACGGCTGTTTTGAAAGAGCGTCCCCACCGACTGGCCGATGAAGAGGCGGCCGCCGATCTCATGTTGGTTTGAGAAGGAATAGAACCGCCGAAGGTCCAGTCCGAGTAAAAATGAATTGGAGTACTCTCCCCCCGTAAATCGTTGGTTGTAGTTCAGGGAGATATTGAATGTGGGGTATTTGCCCGTCAGCTTTTGAATGTATTCGGCGAAAAGGGGAATGTCCGGATAATTGAGGGAGTATCCCAGGTGAAGATATCCCGCCGCCTCCTCGGGGAAGGTGTTTTCGGTGGTTTCGGGTTTTTCATGCGTCCCGCCCACGGAGATGGAATGGTTGTTCAGCAAAATTTTTGTGTAGTCGATGTGCGCCGCGTTTCCTTCGTCCGAATGGTTGAAATCGACCCGGATCCGGTTCCTGTTGTCGTAAATCGGTTGAAATAGGAACCCCGCCTTGTAGCTGATGACGTGGGTCTGAAAGTCGTAGCTGACGCCGTACCGGTTTAATAGAACTTTCCAGAGGTGAGGAGAACGGTTATCGAGCCG
Source organism: Candidatus Manganitrophaceae bacterium (assembly GCA_035293225.1). Lineage (GTDB taxonomy): Bacteria > Nitrospirota > Nitrospiria > SBBL01 > Manganitrophaceae > DATDON01. The sequence goes on along the minus strand of DATDON010000046.1, from coordinate 944 downwards.
GTTGGGATCGCTTGAATTCCTGCGCGGATCGATCTCGACGACGTCGATGGGAGAAGGGGTGACCAGAACCTCTTCATGCCGCTCTCCCTTCCCGTTCCAGACGAGGGGAATTTGAGAGCCGTTTTTTTCATAAGCCAGGATCTCAAGCGGCTCGACCCCTTCCCCCTCTTTTTTCACGACGATGGAGGTTTGATAGGCGCCGTCGATTTTCCGATAGTCGATTCTCTCGATTCCGAAATCCAAAGAAGGATTCGCCATCAGCCATTGCTCGAAGAACCAATCGAGGTCCCTGCCGGAGACCTGAAAAAGCGTTTCCCTAAAAGAAGGCCGCTCCCCGGTCCGTATTTGGCGCCGATAGGCCGACACGGCGCGTTGGAGAAGCGCCTCTCCCAAGAGACTCCTCAATTTTGAAAAAATGGCGCCCCCCTCCGGGCGCGGGTGATTAAAAACCTGGACATCTTCATTCAAGATCGGAGCGACCGTCTCCTTAAAGTAAATCTGCCTGAGCGGGAGATCTTTGGAGTAGAGAATTTCATCGATCACCGGAATGAAGGAGAAGGGTTTCAGCCACTGCTCCAAATTGGATCGATTTCCATATTTTTGGCGCATGAACCGTTCCGCGTCGAAACGCGCCAATCCTTCCGTGACCCACTCCTCTTCGTTCGGAAGCGTTTCGCGCCAGAGGAGGAGAAAAACGCCCTGGGCGATGCTTGCTTCATGAAAGCGTTTCAGGCTGGGAAAAACCTTGAAAAGCCGGGTGTTCATATAAAGAAGTTTTCCGCCGGCGCCGGTCAGATCTTGGTAGAGGTACGCCTACGCGAGCTGCAACTGAATCGGCGCGGGCGGAGATTCCTGCTCTAAAAAAAAGGAGGCCGCCTCCGACGCGGCTTTCAAGACCTCCCCGGCGTAACGCCGATCTCTCCTGAGCGCGTGGTAGACAATCT
>DATDON010000045.1:0-4005 GCA_035293225.1 Candidatus Manganitrophaceae bacterium | reverse complement strand
AGGGCATAACCGTCGCCGGTCCGCTTGGCATGGTACATCGCCTGATCCGCACGGCGCAGGAGCGCCGCGGCGTCCGCGCCGTGCTCCGGAAAGAGCGCCACGCCGACGCTCGCATGAATCGAGAGAGAAAGCTTCTCTGGCGCGAAAGGCGCCTCTACCGCCCTCAATATCTTGCGGGCGGCCAAAACGCCCCCCACGGTGTCTACATTCGGAAGGAGCAAGGCGAATTCATCCCCCCCGATCCGCGCCACGGTGTCGGACTCCCGCAATGCGTTTCGAAGGCGGGATCCGACCTCCCGCAATATCAGGTCACCGATATGATGGCCTAAAGAGTCATTAATCTCTTTGAACCGGTCCAAATCGATGAGAAGCAGCGCAAACGACTCTTTTTCACGCTGTCCGGCGAGGATGGCGTATTTCAGACGGTCGTAGAAGAGGGTCCGATTGGGAAGATCGGTCAAGGGGTCGTGCGTCGCCTGGTACTCGAGATCGGCGGTCTGGGCCTTGCGGTAGCTGATGTCGCGCGCAATGGTGGAGAGAAACTCCACGGTTCCGGCCGGCGTTTTATGCGCGAGAATCACCTGCGAGACCGGAACTTCGCGGCCGAGGAGGTCCAAAAAAGCGGTCTCCCCGCTCCAGGCGCCGTCCCGGATGGCGGCCGGGATTCCCTCGCCCAAAACAATCGCCCTCGCCCATTCGGGGCAGATGCCGGCGATGCTCATCTTAGAGATATCTTTGACCTCATTGGCGCCAAGCATCTTCCATCCCGCCGAGTTGATATAGACCACCTCTCCATGAATGTTCGCAATGGCCACGAGGTCGGTGGTCGCTTCCAGGATGGCGACCAGCCGCGCCCGCTCTTCTTCCGCCCGCATCCGCTCGGTAATATCTTTGCCGGTCGAAACATAGTGGGTGATCACCCCCCGGCCGTCTTTGAGAGGGGTGATGGTTTTTTCCTCGTAATAGAGCTCGCCGGTTTTTTTCTTATTGACCAGAATCCCGCGGAAAACCTCTCCTTCCGAAATGGTTTTCCAAAGCCGCTCGTAGAACGCGTCTCCCTGTTTTCCGGATTTGACGATCCTCGGTGTTTGGCCGAGCGCTTCTTTCTTGCTGTAGCCGGTCCGCCGTTCAAAGGCGGGATTGTCATACTCGATCACCCCGTCTTTGTCGGTGATGACGACCGAATCGTCTGATTGCTCCACGGCGTGGGAGAGCTTTCGCATCTCCTCTTCCGCCCGCTTCAATTCCGCTCTTCGCGCCTCGGACGTCCGGGAACGACCGGGAAACCGCTTTTGATCTTTATCTTTCCCTTTCATCAGGACGTCCGCCTCCACCGTAGTCCCCGGAAGAAAGCCCCCGCCTCCTCACGATGGCTGTCATTCTATTTTATCATGAGCGAATGAAAAGAAAAAAGGAATAGAAAACAGCCTCTTCCTTTGGTTGACAGACGGCCGATCTTTCGATATATTTCGATAGATTGCGTGGAGGAAAATGTTATGTCGCTGAAGGAATTGGTCCATCGCGAGGTGAAGAAAATCGGCCCGACGACGACCCTGATTGACGCGGCGAGGATGATGCGCCGTTATAAAATCGGCTCCGCTTTTATGGAAGAAAAGGGGGACTACATCGGGATCGTGACGGAGAGCGACCTGGTCCGGAAAGCGCTGACCCAAGGGATTTCTTTCGATACCCCGGCGCGTCTCTTGATGAACATCCCTTTAATCGAAATCGATATCGAAAAATCGGTGATCGAGGCGAACCATCTGATGCATTTCAACGGCATTCGGCACCTGGCGGTCTCGGAAAAAGGGAAGGTGGTCGGCGTCCTCTCGGTTCGAGACCTCGTTCGACACTTCTCCGCCGGAAAAGAAAGCCCGCTCAGCCAAATGCGGGATATCTTCAAGCCGCTCACCGTTTTGATGCGGCGGGAGATTTATACCATCGACGTCTCCTCCACCGCACAAGAGGCGGCGCGGCGCATGGATGAAAAAAAAATCGGCTCCTTAATGGTGACGGACGAGGGAGAGATCACGGGGATCATCACCGAGACCGACCTCGTCCGCAAGGTGATCGGGTACGGCTTGACCGCGTCGAGGATTCCGGTCGGCGCCATCATGAATACCCCTATTATCGATATCGACATCAATGGGTCGATCCAAGAGGCGAATCAAATCATGGCTGCCAAAGGGGTCCGGCATCTGGCGGTGACCGAGGGGGGGAAAATCGTCGGAATCCTCTCCATCCGGGACCTGATCGGAATGATTTCCATCCGCGATCTCCCCCGTTTTTTCTCCACGCCGAAAGAAGGATGAGGCTGCCTAAAATATGAGCGATCTCAGAGAAGAAAAGCGGCGACAACCCGAATATATGACCCCGATTTACCGAATGGCGATCGAGCAATTCGAAAAGGCGGCCGATAAATTATCGCTCGACCCCAACGTCCGAAAAAGGTTGATGGCCCCCAAACGGGCGATCATGGTGAGCGTTCCGGTCCGGATGGACGACGCGAGCGTGGAGGTCTTCAACGGCTACCGCGTTCATCACGACAATACGCTCGGCCCTTCCAAAGGGGGAGTCCGGTTTCATCCCGACGTCAACTTGGGCGAGGTCTCCGCGCTGGCGATGTGGATGACCTGGAAATGCGCCTTGATGGGCCTTCCATTCGGAGGAGCGAAAGGAGGGGTCAGTTGCGACCCGGCCCTTCTCTCGCGGAACGAGTTGCAGCGGCTCACCCGGCGGTACACCGCGGAGATCATCCAATTCATCGGTCCCGACATCGACGTCCCCGCCCCCGACGTCGGGACCAACGAACAGATCATGGCGTGGATGATGGACACCTACAGCCAGTTTAAAGGCTACTCGATCCCCGAAATCGTCACCGGCAAACCGATCGTCATCGGCGGATCGCTCGGCAGAACAGAAGCGACCGGCCGGGGGGTGGTCTTTTGCGTGATGGAGGCCTTCCGGCATTTAGGGATCGATCCCGCGGGGAAAGCCGCGGTGATCCAAGGTTTCGGGAATGTCGGATCGAACGCGGCGAAAATTCTTCATCAAGAGGGGGTCCGGGTCGTCGCGGTCAGCGACGTTCGCTCCGGGCTTTACAATCCGAAAGGGCTGGACATTCCGGCGCTGCTCCTCCATCTTTCGCGCAATAAATATATAGACGGATTTCCGGGCGGGGAACCGATCACCAACCGCGACCTTCTTGAGCTTCCCTGCGACGTCCTGATCCCGGCGGCCCTTTCCGGCCAGATTACCGAAGAAAACGCCCCCCGCATCTCATGCAAAATTCTGGCGGAGGCGGCGAACGGACCGACCACCCCCGCGGCGGATCTCATTCTCCGGGACCGAGACATCTTTTTGATTCCCGATATCCTGGCGAACGCCGGCGGGGTCACCGTCTCTTACTTCGAGTGGGTTCAAGACCTTCAGAATTTTTTCTGGAAGGAAAACGAGATCAACAAAAAATTAAGAGACATCATGGCGGAGGCGTTTCAAGGGGTCCTGAAACTTTCGATTTCCGACAAGGTCGATATGAGGATGGCGGCGCTGATGCTCTCGATCCGGAAGATCGCCAACGCCAAATTGGCCCGCGGCGTCTTTCCCTAAAACGGGGCGGGCGGCCACGGGGGGCCGCCCCTACGGAACCGATGTAATAATTGTTTTTACGTTTGTATCAATGCGGGTGGCTTCCGATCTCCTCCAGATGCTTGATATAGGCGTAGAGCTTGGGGTTCTTCTTCTCCATTTCATGAAATTCAATCCCCGCCGCGTACTTATACTCCCCCTGAAAAGGGGTCACCCAGGCGACCCGCCCCATCAAGCTCTCGTTGATGAGCTCTTTTTCATCCGTCTGGAGCGCAATTTTTATCAGCAGCGCGTCCCCTTTTTGATAGGGGCTTTTTACATACACTCCCATGCCGTGGGTGCAGATATCCCGAACCAGAGCCTCGTTGCTCGTCTGAAGACCATGGGGAGTAATGCGGGCCATGCTGATGACCGGAA
>DATDON010000044.1:0-3218 GCA_035293225.1 Candidatus Manganitrophaceae bacterium | reverse complement strand
TACCTTCTCCCCTTTATACGGATGAAGCGTCCGAACGTACGCCACGACCGACCAGATCTCTTCTTCCGAGAAGACCTTTCCCCAGGAGGGCATCAGCGGAGAGAGCTCCACCCCCCGCCCCCCTTTCTCGACCACTTCATAGATCTCTTCGTTCGTCAATTTCGCCATGTACTGCTCCCCCCTGTCGGTCAGGTCTCTCGGATGCGGGTCAAGATTCACCGCGTTGTATCCGTCCCCCCGTCCGCTCTCCCCGTGACACGGCGTGCAGTACCGGTTGAACACATGCCTCCCCTGGGCCACATGCTTGTCTTCAAAAAAAGCGCAGCCCCCCATAACCAAGACGACTAGAATGACCACGACCTGAAGGCGCGTTTGAATTTTCATCGGAAAGACTCTTGTGGAAATCTTAAGCCCCCTGTTTTTGAACCGGTTTCTCTTGCCCCGCCCCTGCCTGAGCCGGACTCGCCCCCGGCGCCAGGAACTCCGAAGGCTCGATGGTGACCTTTCCGCCCAAACTTTGAACAAAAGAGATCACCGCCAACAACTCCTGCTCATTGAGGCCGATCGGCGGCTTGTTGATCACCGGCATCTGAGCCGGGAATTTTTTAGGCTCGACCTGGTCAAAATCCAATTTGACGTACGCTTGAGGCTGCGTCACCGTTTCATAGATAAATTCCCGGTTCAACCGCATACCCACCCGCTCCAGGTTGGGACAGCGGCCGCCGTCTGTTCCGATGGTATGACAAAGGGCGCACTGCCCCTTCCCAAAGAAGATCTTTTGCCCGATCTCGACGACGTCGGATTTGGTCTGAACTTTCTGCGGATCGAACTTTTCAGGCTTGGGAGGCATGCTGACCTCCTGGGGAATCTGAAGGGCGATATACGAAAAAGCGCTTAAAACCACCACGACAAACAGAATGACGCGTAACAGATACATTCGACGATCCCCCAAAAAATCAGATCAGACTAATCTTTATCTCCAGCGAGACCGACCGGCGCCGGCGCCGAGCCGGCCATCGGAATCTCCACCTTCTTCGCGGAGGGAACCACCTTGGCCTTCGCCTTGTCCTGAAGTCCGGAGACCCAAAAGATAAAGGTCACAATCAGACAGAACGTAAACGTGGTGAGCGACATCACGACCGCCGCGTAGCCGATGGTCGGCGTAAAGGCGTATTCCGACATGTCCTGCATCACGCCGTAAATATGGAAATGAACCCGGGAGGCCGACCGCGCGTATCCCATCAACGTCATAATCAAGACAACCATCACCCCGTTTAAAATGAGGGCGTATTGGGACATGGGCGGCATGTTCCCCCATTTCATCTGTCCCGTGGAGCGCGCGCTCCTCAGCGAAAGGAATGTGAGAGGGGTCACCGTGACGAGAACGAAGAGGACGGCGAGAACCTGAGCGACCGAGAGGACCTTCACCCGGAAGACGGCCGGGACAAAGTAGCCGTATACGCCGAGCCAGATCACCGCGATGGCGGCCACGGCGAAAATAAAGTACTGGGCGTACCGGGCCGCCTTGGCCCACGAGACGGTCTCCACCTGATTGGCGCGCCAATAGAGAAGGAAACTGACAAAGGTGGTCAGGATCATCAGATTGACCACCGTTAATTTCGCCGACATCACGCCGAAGACGCCGAGAAGGGGATGGTGCGCCCCCCCCATCTTCCGGGCCTCCGCCAAACTGGCCACCAGGGAGTGAGGGGTCATCCAGACGCTGAAGGAGCCGACCAACACGATCAACATGATCAAGATGTATTTTTTATATTTGGCCCCGGCGCCGGTGCGATACGCCAATCCCTGCCAGAAATAAAAATTGGCCCCGATAAAGAGAACGCCGATTTGAATCGCCTGCAGGATGAAGAGCCAGGAGAGAATCCCTCCCATCAAGGTGATCCCCATCTGCTGGTTGTATTCGTAGACTTCCCGCATGAGCCAATAACCGGCGAACGGAAGGGGGAGGAGGCCGAAAATCCCGATGAAGTTTCCGACGTAACCCATCCAGTCGTAATGCTCGCGCTCTTCCTGTGTATGGGCGCCGAGGTAGCGGACTCCCGCGTAGGCGCCGCACATAAATCCCCCCAAGACGATGTTGCCGATGATCCGGTGAATATTGACCGGATTCCAGGTCGGATTATTAACCGCCGCCCAGACCTTTTCCCAATATCCCAGGTTTCCGCTGATCACGACCGGGCTCGCCTGGTAAGAAAGCCACGCGTCGGAAGTGATCATGATCAGAAAGCCGATCACGTTCAGCATGAAACCGAGAAAGAGGTGGAGTTTCTTCCGGGTCATCATGGCGTCCCACCCATACCAGTAGAGGTAGAGGGTCACCGTCTCGAAAATGAAAAGGGAGGCGTAAATAAGATAGGTGGGGAAAAAGACATCGGTGAGGTAATTAAAAAACTTGGGATAGAGGCCGATCAAGAGGAAGAGGAGAATGCCGCCGAACGTCGCCGTCGTGCCGAAAGAGGCGGTTAAGAGTTTGGTGAACTCCTTGGCGAGCTTGTCATACCGCATGTCGCCGGTCTTGTAGCCGATGAACTCGCAGATCCAGGCGAAGATCGGAACCCCCAAAACAAACCCGGCGAATAAGAGGTGGATTTCAGCGATGAACCAGATCGCGTTGCGGCTCCCGACATAGGGGATATCGCGGTAGTCGACCGTTTGGACCGGGGCGTCCTGGCCAAAGGCGCCCTTTGCGATGAAGAGGAGCGCAAGAGAGAGGAGAAAAGGACCGAACCGCCTGACCCGCTCGGAGAAGGTTCGGAGGGGGGAGGGGTTCACATTGACCGCTTCCATGATCTTTCCACCCTTATCTGCGATAAGCGCGTCCTTCTTTGCCATAGGAACCTCCATCCCTTCACTTCCTTCCCTGCCTAAGAGCGTTTGGAACCCCTGCCCCCTGGGAAATGGTTTGAGGTAGAGCGAAAACCATGACCTTCGGGGAATGGTTTGAGGGAGAAACGAAAACCATTCTTGGGGTTATGACATCAGCCGGTTTATTTTCCGCTTTTTCCCTCATTTTGAATGAGAGAGGCCTTTTCGACCGGGTCGGGGCCGACATGCGCTCCTTCTCCCCTCAACGAACTGACGTAGAAGGCCACCGCCAGCGCCTCCTCCTCGCTCAATCCCAGGTTCGGCATCCGCGTGTTCGGCTTGAACGATTGCGGATTCCGAACCCATCGATAGATAAACTGAGGCTGCAACAT
>DATDON010000043.1:0-7537 GCA_035293225.1 Candidatus Manganitrophaceae bacterium | reverse complement strand
CGATGGCGGCCGCCGCCCGGCCCGACCTGTCGATGGACCCGCCGTTCGATCTTCCGGCCGGCGCGCGTGTAACGTGGGACGCCGAGGAGGCGGAGAAGAGACTGGTTCGGGGAAGGATGGAGGCGATCGGGCCGGTTTCATCCGCCACTCTCGCCGCCTCGCTCGGACTCACGTCGAATCAAATCAGGAGGGCGTTGGAGGCGTTGGAGGGAGACGGCTCTATTTTAAGAGGGCGTTTCACTCCGGAGGGGGTTGCCGCCTCCGATCCGGACGAAACGGTTTCCGCATCTGCCGGAAACCATTCCCTGGAGGTCAAGGAGTGGGTCTCCCGCCGCCTCTTGGCCCGAATCCACCGTCTCACCCTCGACCGGCTCCGAAGGGGGATGGCGCCGGTCGCTCCGGAGGCGTTGATCCGTTTTCTTCTCGATTGGAGTCATCTCACTCCGGAAAATCGGCTCCAGGGGAAGGAGGGGGTCCTCAAGGTCATCGAGCAGCTTCAAGGATTTGAAATTCCGGCCTCGGCGTGGGAACGGGACATCCTTCCCAACCGGGTGGCGAATTATGACCCGAAGTGGCTCGACGCGCTTTGTCTCTGGGGAGAGGTCGCCTGGGGACGAACCCGGCTCGGGGCGGTACGAGGGGCGAGCCGGATCCTTCCGATCTCCTTGATGCTCCGGGAGGATATTGAATGGCTGCGGCTGTTAAACGGCGCTTCAACGGAGACGCTCGGGGGAGACGCCCGCCGGGTCCTCTCCCTTTTATCCCAACGCGGCGCGCTCTTCTTTAACGAGATTGTATCGAGGACCGGGCTCCTCCCCGCCCAGGCCGACGCCGCCCTCTGGGAGTTGGCCGCCTCCGGTTGGGCCAGCGGAGACGGTTTCGGGGCGATCCGCTCGCTGACCTCTCCCGTTCGAAGGGAGGCCGACCGGCTTCTCCGGCGATTGAAGCGGCGCGGCGGAAAAGTCGGGGCGGCGCGGCGGGAGAACGGCCGATGGTGGGCGATTGACGCGGCGGGGGAAGACCGCGCGGAAGGGGACGCGCGCTCGGAGGAAAAGAATGAGTTCTGGGCCCGTCAGCTCCTGGAGCGGTACGGCGTCTTCTTCCGCGATCTGCTGACGCGGGAAGGGTCGGCCCCTCCCTGGAAGGAGCTCCTCCCGATCTTCCGCCGGCTGGAATCCCGCGGCGAGATCAGGGGGGGACGGTTCATCACCGGCGTCGGCGGGGAGCAGTTCGCCCTCCCGGAAACGGTCGATCTCCTTCGCCGGGCCCGCGGGGAAACGCCGCCGGAAGCGTTGATCCTCCTTTCGGCGGCCGATCCGATGAATCTCGCCGGCGTTCTGACGCCGGGCCCGAAAGTCAAAGGCGCCGCCTCAAACGCCGTTGTCTATCGGGGAGGGAAACCGGTCGGGAACCGGCAGGCAAACAAGGTCTGGACCGATCCGACCCTCCCGCCGGAAACGGCCCGGATGGTGGAGCGGGCGTTGAAGTCGGGGAAAATCCCGCAGGGGACGGATCATGATTAAAGGCGGAGGCGCCCCATTGAAAATCATCGACCGGTACATCCTTAAAGAGCTCGCCGCGCCGTTCCTGTTGGGTATTTTCATCCTGACGTTTCTCATCCTGACCCATCAACTCCTCCGGATGATGGAGCTGGTGATCGACAAAGGGGTCGGTCTCTTAAGCGTCGGCCAAATCTTTCTTCTCCTCCTCCCCTCCTTTTTCCTTGTGACCATCCCGACGGCGACCCTGCTCGCCTCCGTGATGACCTTCAACCGCCTTTCGTCCGACAATGAGATCATCGCCCTCAAATCGGCGGGGGTCGGCTTTTACCGCTTGATGCGCCCGGTCTTTCTTTTTGCGACGGCCGCCGCCCTCCTGACCCTTTACATGGCGATGATCGCCCAACCGTGGGGAGGAAGCTCGTTTAAATCCCTTTCAATGAGGATTTTAATGAAGCGGGCCGGCGTCGGGTTGGAAGAGGGCCGCTTCAACGAGACATTTCCGAACATGATGATTTATGTGGAGTCGATGCCGACCTTCACCGAACTGGAAGGAATCTTCATCTATGACTTGAGAAAGCCGGAAAATCCCCTCCTCATCGCGGCCCGAAAGGGGTTCTTGATCAGCGACCCCGATACCAAAAAAGTGGAGCTTCGATTGATGGACGGGAGCCTCCATCGTCGGGGAAAAGAAATTTCGGACTATCAGAGGATGACCTTCGCGTCGTACGACTTGAAGATCGATTTTTCAGCCGCCCTCTCCAATTCAACCCTGGAAAACCCCAGCTATCAAGAGCTCCGTGAAAAAATCCGGGCGTCCGGGGGGGAAGACACGCGGTCGCTCCGCCTTCTTTCGGAATTTTACAAGAATTACTCCTTTCCGCTCGCCTCTTTCCTCTTCGGCCTGATCGGCGTTCCATTGGGAATCATTTCCGGAAGAACGGGGCGGCTCGGCGCCTTTACCGTCGGGATCGGGGTGATTACGCTCTATTATTTGTTGATCACGCTCGGAGATTATTTGATCTCCAGACGGCTGACCCCCCCCTTCGCGGCCGCGTGGCTTCCGAGCCTCGCCTTGATCCCGTTGAGCGTCTATCTCTTGAAAATGATGGCCGACGAGTCTTTCCCAAAATTTTTGCGATCCATGATCGCGAACAAGAGGCCCTAATGATGTCGATTATCAGCCGGTATGTCTTAAAAGAATACTTGAAGATTTTTTTCATGACCTTGGCGGCGCTCCTGGCGGTTTATCTCGCGATCGACTTTCTTGAAAAAATCAGAAAGTTCTCACAAAAAGACGCCGAGTTGATTTGGGTGGCCCGATACTTCCTTTATAAACTTCCCAAAGTGGTGTTCGACATCGCGCCGCTCGCCCTTCTCCTCGCCACCCTCTTGACCCTCGGAACGCTCTCCAAAAACAACGAGGTCGTCGCGCTCAAAAGCGCGGGGGTCGGCGTTTTGAGGCTCTCCGCGCCCCTTCTCCTGTTTGCGGCCCTCGTGAGCCTTCTTTTCTTTTATTTAAACGGCTCCTTGATCCCGGGAACGTATAAAAAGGCGCGGCTCATTCAACAGGTGAAAATCGAAAAAAGAGATCAAGGAGGCCTCGTTCAAAATAAAATTTGGCTCCGTTTGGACAGCCGGACCCTCTTTAACATCGAATTGATCCATCCCGATAAAACCAGCATGGAGGGGGTCAACATCTATTACCTGGGGGCCGACTTCTCCCTCCCGGAAGAGATCGAAGCGCAGACCCTCACCTACGAAAAGGGAGAGTGGACCTTATCGAACGGCGTTCATCGAAAGTTTCTTCCGGACGGGACCGTTCAATTCGAGCGCTTCATCCGAAAACCGATCCCTCTCGACAAGAAACCGGAAGATTTTCAGCGGGTCTCCGCCGACCCGAACGAGATGACCTACGAAAAGTTGACGTCGTATATTCATCGCTTGAATCAGGACGGCTTTGATTCGACGCGGTACCAGGTGGACTTGCGCGGAAAGCAGGCGTTTCCCTTCGTCAATTTTATGATGGTCCTCATCGGCATTCCGTTCGCCTTGGGGGATCGAAGGAGCGCCGGCTTCGCGCGCGGCGTCGCGATGAGCCTTGCGATGGGACTCTTTTATTGGCTGATCTATTCGATGACCCTCTCCTTAGGGCATGTGGCGGTCTTTCCCCCGTGGCTCGCCGGCTGGGGGGCGAACATCCTCTTCCTCGGCGCGGGAATCTACTTTTTCTTGAATATCAGGCAATAATGGAAGGCGGCGACGCTCCGGAGAGCCCGCCTGGGCGGCCACGGGGGGCCGCCCCTACAAAACCCGTGTCACAATCGTTTTTGCGTTTATATTGGTTTTAAGAATATGGCAGTTTTGCGATGAAACGAAAACGGTGAAAGGACGACCGAGCGCGCTCAGCGCAGGATCAGGTTCTTTTTCCGGTCGGATTTACGGCGGTTGTATTGGGCGGGATTCAGGGGAAGGCGGACGGTCATCGTCGTTCCTTTTCCCAACTCGGATTTGACGTCGATGGAGCCGCGGTGCTCGTCGATGATGTGCTGGCACATCATGAGGCCCAGACCGGTCCCTTCATCCCGCTTGGTCGTAAAAAAAGGGTTAAAGAGTTTTTGAAGATTCTCTTCCGAGATTCCCATCCCCGTGTCTTTGAAGGAGACATGGAAAAAAGGGAGCTCCGCGGCGCCGGCGTCAAAAGAGGTTTTAATCAAAATATACCCCTCGGAAGTGGCTTGAATCGCGTTGAGCAAGAGATTTAAGAACACCTGTCGAATTTTTTCGGGATCGACCGCGCAGGGCGGAAGGGCCGGGTCGAACTCCTGCCGGATCGTCAACCCTTTTTTCTTCGCCTCATTGTCGAGGAAAGTCACAGTCTCGCTTAGAAGCGTGTTCACATCGATCCGCTCTAATTTCAGCCCCTCCTCTTCCGGCGCCTTAGAATAATGAAGCAGGTGGGAGATCAACTGCTGGATCCTTTGCGTTTCACCGACGGCGACCCGATAAAAGCTCTCCCAAAATTCTCCGTCCTTGCTCTCCTCCTCATACTTGCCCGGGATCATATCCAAAAAGGTCTTGATCGCCACCAGAGGATTATTGATCTCATGCGCCATGCCGGCGGACAAGATTCCGATCGCGGTCAGCCGGTTCGTTCGGGCGATTTTTTTGAGGGTCTCGATTTTTTCCGCATAGAGGCGATCCCGTTCCTTAATCAGGTAAAACCGCTCGATCCCCTGCATCAGGATCTGCTTTAATTCATCTTCATTGTAGGGCTTGCTGATATAGCGATAGACATTCCCCTTATTGATCGCGTCGATCACCAATTCCATTTCGGAGTAGGCGGTGATGAGCATCCGGGTCATATCGGGGCGGTTTTGAGAAACCCGCTTCAACAGCTCTATCCCGCTGAGGCCGGGCATCCGCTGATCCGACACGATCAGCGCCATCTCCGGATGCTCCTCAATCAGCTTGAGCGCCTCTTTTGCGTCTCTCGCCGTATAGAGGGTGAACTCTCTTTTGAAAAGGTTTTTGAGGGCCAAAAGCGCGTTTTCCTCGTCATCGACGAAGAGGATGGGAAACTGCTTATACGGAAGCGCTTCCGGCATAAAGCCCTCCTTGTTCTTTGAGCGCGCCCTCTTGGGAAAGAGGCAAGGTGATCAAAAACTCCGTTCCGGACCCGACCCGGCTTTTCACTTCGATTTTTCCATGATGCCTTTCAATAATTTTGTATGAGATCGACATGCCCAAGCCGGTCCCTTTCCCCACCTCTTTTGTCGTAAAAAAAGGGTCAAAAATGCGGGGGAGATTTTTCTCTTCGATCCCGGAGCCGGTGTCTCGAATCGAAATGACCGCCTGATTTCCGACCAGTTCCGTCTTGATGAAGATCTCGCCCCGCTCTTTCATCGATTCGACCGCGTTCTGAACGATATTCATGAAAACCTGATTGATCTGCCCCGGGATCACCTCCACCAAGCCGATCTTCCCATAATCCCGGTGAACGTCAATCCGATGCGAAATTTCGTGCTGGAAGAGTTGAAGGGTGGAGTCGAAACCTTCATGCAGATCGACCCTTTTGAAAACCCCCTCGTCTTTTCGGACAAACGTCTTCAAAGCCGAGATGATCTTCTCGGTCCGCTCCAACCCGTTTTTAATGATTCCGACCGAGGAGTCGATGTCCGAAAACAGCTCCGCCGCCTCCGCCGGGTTTTTCCCATTGATTTTTTTTACCTCATCGAGACAACGCCGGACCGCCGCCAAACTCCCCTTCGCAAAGCTGACCGGGTTGTTGATCTCATGCGCGACGCCCGCCACCAGAAGCCCCAACGCCGCCATTTTTTCCGATTGGACCAATTGCCCCTGCGTCTCTCTAAGCTCCTGCATCGCCGCTTCCAGCTCCCGGCTCCGGACCTGAATCTCCCGCTCCAGCTTCCGAAGATTCAAAAGCGACCGGACCCGCGCTTTCAGCTCCTGAGAGTTGAACGGCTTGGTCAGATAATCATCGGCGCCGTGCTCCAGCCCTTCGATCTTGGTCGAGAGATCGGTCCTGGCGGTGAGCAGGACGACCGGAATATGGCAGGAACGGGGGTCTTCTTTGACCTCGCGGCAGAGCTGATAGCCGTCTTTGTACGGCATCATCACATCCGAAATAATCAGATGCGGCAGCTCCGCCTTCGCCCGATCCACCCCCTCCTTCCCGTCTTTCGCGAAAAGGAGGCGATATTCCCCCCTCAGTTGCGAGGCGATATAATTGAGCATATCGGCGTTGTCGTCGACCAAAAGGACGGAGTGGCGAAGATCGTCCTTCGCGCTTTCTTCTTGAATCGTGATCTCCTGCCGCACCACGCCGGCCGAGGTATAATTGGCTTGCGTCTGAAGGGTCTTCGTCCAATCTTCCTCCCGCCGCTTCGCTCCGACCGGCATCGTTTCCATTCTCCGGTCCAGACCGCCCGGCACATCTTCGAGACGGGTGTAGATCGGTATCGTAAAGGTAAACGTCGTCCCCTTCCCCCCCAAGCTCTCCGCCCAAATCTTGCCGTGGTGCAGATCGACCAACTCCTTCGCCAACGCGAGACCGATGCCGGTCCCTTCGAATTTTCGGCTGGAGGAGCTGTCCACCTGGGAGAAACGGGCAAACAGCTTGGATATATGCTGTTTCGGTATCCCGATTCCCGTGTCGGTTACTTTGACAGATACTTGATCTTCGTGACGTGAACAGGAAACTTTAATCTCTCCCGTCTCGGTAAATTTCAGCGCGTTGAAGAGAAGGTTTAAAATGACCTTCTCGATTTTATCGGGATCGAAGAAAAACTCGGGGATCGTTTTGTCCCCTTCAAACCGAAGGGCCAACGATTTTTTCTCCGCCATCGGACTGACGGAAGAGACGATGCCGCCTATAAATTGAGTAAAGTCCGATCTATTATAAAAAAGCTGCATCTTCCCGGCGTCGATCTTGGCCAAATCGAGCAGGTTGTTGATCAACTTTAAAAGACGAAGGGAATTGGTCTGCATGATCCCGAGATACTTTTCTTGGTCAGGACTCAAATCCCCAAGCTCGCGATTCAACATCATCTCCGTCGGCGCCAAGATCAGCGTGATCGGCGTCCGCAGCTCATGGCTGATATTGGCGAAGAATTTGGTTTTGAGTTGATCCAACTCCTGAAGCTTTTGATAAGACTCCTCGAGCTGCCGCTTGCTCTCCACCAACTCCTTCGTCCGATCTTCGACTTTATGCTCCAGTTCGGTCGCCCACCGGCGCAATTCTTCCGACATCTTGCTGACGTCATCATACAAGAGAGAATTGCTGAGCGCGATAGACGCCTCCGCCCGCAGGTTGGAGAGAAAATCGATATCCAATTCTGTAAACGACTTTAGATTCACCTTTTCTCCCAAGTTTACCAAACCAATGAGTTTTCCATCGTGTATTAAAGGAAGGGCGATCTTGGCATCGAATCTTTTAAAATAGGGCTTGGCAAAGCGGCGGATTGGCTCATGTTCGGGTTCAAGTTCTATCTCTTCCAATTCGACCAGCCGATCCT
>DATDON010000042.1:0-9412 GCA_035293225.1 Candidatus Manganitrophaceae bacterium | reverse complement strand
GTTTCGCTTTCGGTCCTCTTGCGGCTGGGGGCCGTGACCCTTTGGGGTCCGGCGCCGATCTCGATTCTCATTTTTGAAGGAGCGCTCCTGATCGCCGCGCAGTTTCAGCACAGCAACTTCCGGATTCCGGAGCCGTTTGATTCCGCGCTGCGTTGGCTCTTCGTGACCCCCGACATGCACCGGGTCCATCACTCCGACGTTCCGGGAGAGACGAATTCGAACTATTCGACGATCTTCTCATTTTGGGATCGGACGCTGGGGACCTATCGGATGGCGCCCCAAGAGAGGATCGTCATCGGGCTTCCCGAATATTCCAGATCCGAAGACCGAACCTTCATGCGGCTGATGCGGATGCCCTTTGGTCCGGCCTGTCGAAGAGAAAATTTGAAAGCGGAAGGATAAGATAGATGTTTCTTCAACAGTTGATCAACGGGCTGACCCTCGGCTCCGTTTATGCCCTGGTGGCGCTCGGCTATACGATGGTGTACGGAATTTTGGAGCTGATCAATTTCGCCCATGGTGAAATTTACATGATCGGGGCCTACCTCGGGATCATCTACCTCGCCCTCTTCACCTGGCTCGGCTGGACCGGATCCCATCTCTTCCTCTCTCTCTTTCTCGTTTTCGTCCTCGCGGCGGCGACCTGCGCCGGCTATGGGTTGACCCTCGAGCGGATCGCCTATCGGCCGCTCCGCCACGCCCATCGTCTGGCGCCTTTGATCTCCGCCATCGGGGTGTCGATCTTCCTCCAAAACTATGTGATGTTGGCGCAAGGCTCGGCCGATAAAGTTTTTCCTCATATCCTGCCGGCCCGCTCATTTTTGGAGGGAGGGATTCCGATCAGCGGGATCCAAGCGTTCATCATCATCGCCTCCCTCTCTCTAATGGGGGCGCTTCACTTTCTTGTTCGTAAGACGCGGCTTGGCAAAGCGATGCGGGCGACCGCCCAGGACAAGACCATGGCGTCGCTCTGCGGGATTCCGATCGATCGGGTCATCGCCGGCGCCTTCATCATCGGGTCGGTTCTCGCCGCGGTCGCCGGGGTCATGGTGTCGATGTACTACGGCGCCGTCCATTTTTTTATCGGTTACGTCGCGGGGATCAAGGCGTTTACCGCGGCGGTATTGGGAGGAATCGGCAACATTCCGGGGGCGATGATCGGAGGCCTCTTTTTGGGGCTCGTCGAAAGTCTAGGGTCGGCCTACATCTCCAGCGAGTTTAAAGACGGCTTCGCCTTTTTGATTTTAATCCTCGTTCTTATTTTTCGTCCGACCGGGCTGTTTGGGGAAAAAGTTCCGGAGCGTTAAGAGAAGGGGTAGCGTTCAGAGGCGTCCCTCGCGCCCGCTTCTTCCACATCCAGGAGTCAGAAGTTGCTTAAGTTCCTTTATATCCCTCTTTGGTTTGGGCTCCTTGCCCTCCCTTTTATGGGTTGGGCGGGGGCGGGTCGGCTTGTGTTCGCTCTCGGCATGGGCGGTCTCGTCGGTTGGGCGTTTCTCCGGTTGCTCTCCTTCATCCGGTTGCAACAAGCGAAGGAGCCGGTCGAGGAAAAGGGCCGCGGAATCATGATCGCCTTAAAATCGCTCAACCAGATCCGGCTCTTTTGGGGAGGGCTCTTCCTCTTGTTTTTGCTTCCGGTGTTTTTGAATAATTATTATCTCGACATTCTGAGCTTGGCGTGGCTCTACGGCATCTTGGCGGTGGGGCTCAACATTACCGTCGGTTACACCGGGCTTCTCGATTTGGGCTACGCCGCTTTTTATGGGGTGGGGGCCTACGTCTATGGCCTTCTCTCGACCGGCGTCGGCCTTTCCTTTTGGCTCGGGCTTCCGGTCGGGGGAGGAATCGCCGCCTTGTTCGGTTTGGGTTTGGGAATGATCACCCTCCGCCTTCGGGGCGATTATCTGGCCATTGTCACGCTGGGTTTCGTCCAGATCGTCTATTTGATCTTTAATAACTGGGATTCGGTGACGAATGGGCCGAACGGAATCTTGGCGATCGGCAGGCCGCAGATCGGAGGATTTGTGTTTCGCGCCCCGATTCATTTTTATTACCTCTCCCTTGTTTTTTTGATTATCACCGCAACGGCGGCACAACGGCTGATCCACTCCCAAATCGGGCGGGCCTGGATGGCGATCCGGGAAGATTCGCTGGCGGCGGAAACGATAGGGATCAACACCACCCGGATGAAGATTTTCGCTTTTGTGTTGGGATCCGGAATCGCGGGGGTGGCGGGGGTTTTTTTCGCCGGAAAATACACGTTTATTTCTCCCGAGAGCTTCACATTTTTGGAATCGGTCCGGATCCTTTCCATGGTCGTCCTCGGGGGAATGGGGAGTCTCCCCGGCGCGATCCTCGGCGCCTTTTTGCTGACGCTCCTGCCGGAGCTGCTTCGCGGGTTGGCGAATTACCGGATGCTGATCTTCGGCGCGGCCTTGGTCGTCATGATGCTCTTTCGCCCCCAAGGCTTGATGGGAAAAAAGGCCTAGCCCGCGGAAGGAGATTTCCGGCGGGTACCAATGAAAATATTCGATAAGGATGACTATGAATCAGAACTACCAATATATCACCACCGCGATCGAGAGAGACCAGGCGGTCTCCAGGTTAAGCCGCGCCGGGATCATCGGCGTTGACACCGAAGGGGACTCGCTTTATAGCTACCAGGAAAAGGTCAGCCTGATCCAGATTTCCGGAGAGGAGATGAATTACATCTTTGATCCGCTCCTGCTGGACACCCTCCAGCCGCTCTCGGCGCTCCTGGAAGAGCGGTCGATTTTGAAGATTTTTCACGGGGCCGATTATGATCTGGTCTCCCTCAAACGCGATTTCGGTTTTAAGATCGGGCCGATTTTCGACACCGCGCTGGCGGCCCGCGCGATCGGGCTCAAGGAGTTCTCGCTTCAAAATCTGATCGAGAAATATTTTCAGGCGCCCCTTTCAAAGACGCACCAAAAGTCGAACTGGTCGATCCGTCCCCTTCCCCCTGCCCAACTGGAATACGCCTACCAAGACACCGCTTATCTGGTTCGTCTTTATCAAATCTTGAAAGAAGAGGTGGAAAAGAGGGGACGGAGCGACCAAATCGAGGAGGAGTGCAGGCTTCTGGAGGCGATTACTTGGAATGGAAAACTATTTGAGCCGCATGATTATCTTCGGATCAAGGGCGCCCGCGCTCTTTTCCCGCAGTCACAACAGGTCTTAAGGGAGCTGGGGGTGGTTCGCGATCGGTTCGCAAAAGAGCGAAATCGCCCCGCATTCAAAGTGATCTCCAACGATGACCTGTTGATCCTTGCCAAGAATCCTCCGCTGAACGAAGAGGATCTGAAACGATTATTTCCGAGAGAGAGCGCGCCGGCCCATCGAAACCGTTCACTCTGGCTCCAGGCCGTTTCGACCGGCTTGAAAAAGACCGACCCCCTCCCCAAAAGAGAGAAAAGCCGGCCTGAACCGATGACCCCCGCCCAGGAGAAACTGCTGACGAAATTGAAAATGTGGCGGAATAAACAGGCCGAGATTGAAGGGGTGGAGCCGGCGATGGTGCTCACAACGACTGTTTTAAAAGAGATCGCCGTCGCAAAGCCGGCTACCATCGAAGCGATCCAATCGACCCCCTCCCTCCGGCGATGGCAGATGAACCGGTACGGCGCGGCGATATTAAAAGAGATATCGAACCCGCCGGCGTGACCGAAGTCACAATTTAACCTATTGAAATAACGATCATAAATTAAATCTCCGCTCCCCCTTTCCGCTTCCTTGACAAAATATCAATCTTTGGTATCTTTACCTCCGTAAAGACGTTTGATCCATGAAAAAGGCAAACCAGTCGAAAGGCTGGGACGCAAAGCCTCAGGGCTTCTCCTTCGATGAGAAAAATCGGGGAATGCCGGTTGGGCCGCCTTGGATGGACACGAAAGTTTAACGTGTTTCGACAAGTTCGGCCCATTTCCGGAAAAAAGGAATGGGCTTTTTTATTGCCGAGGGAGCGATCAGACGCCGCAAGTTTCCAAAGGAAAGCGAATCTCTAAGCGAAATAAAAATTCCAATCGACAAGGGAGATAAAAAATGAAAAAGATCATTCCACTTGCTTTAGTGTCTGTCTTATTCGGCTTTGGTCTGACCTCTTGCGGCGGCGGAGGGGGAAGTTCCTCTTCCGGCTCGACCCTCTCGTCCCCCGGTTTCGATGTGCCGACGGAGATATCGGCGGTGCCGACCAATCTCTCCGGGGCCGTCGGTGGATTGAAGCCCGGTTTTAAATCGAAGCTTTTCGCGTTGGAAGCGGCGACCGATCCGGGAACTGATTACAGCGCCGCAGTGACCACGAAATTCGTCGAAGAGAACACGCTGGAGCAATTCGACATTATTGAAGATGTCATGAAGGCGCTGGCGCAAACCAGATATGCCGACGCTGCGAACATCAACCAGGGGCCTTACAAGGCGATGATCGCCTGGCAGGATGAGAAAAACGGAATCGAGACGAAGACCCTCGAGCCCTGGGTGGTCGATTCCAGCATGATCGTTGAAAACGGCCAAAATGTAAACCGTGTCCAGGCGTGGATTGAAGAAAATGATATGGGTATGATCCGTGTCATCAAAGCCGAGTTTAAAATTTCCGCCTCGGCGACCAAAAAGAGCGACGGTTCCTACCAAGATTACGGTGTCTGGAACCTGAATGTGAAATTTGGCGACACCGGCGTCTCATTCTTCGCCGCCAACGCCTCGATTGGGGCGAATGGGGAGTCGATCCTCAAGGTTCATGAGAACTTTCAGGAAGGCCCGTTTACCCAGCAAGTCAAAGCGATCCTGAACAAATCGGACACGCAAGGGTTCGGAAAGGTGACCTATCCCGATTGGAGCGCCTGCAACCAACCGAATTGTACCCCGAGCTCGGTCACGGCGAAATACGCCTACAACGCCGATCACCTCGCGGTGCAAAAAGGGACCGACCCGGTCCCCCAATTTAAAGATCGGACCGCCGTCACCGACATGACCCACCGCTACGGGATGTTTGACAGCGCCACCGGCGCCGATGTCCTCAAGTCGAAATCGTTCGGTTTCCCGGTTCAGTTTGCCGATGCCAATGGGAGCCACTTCGCCTATTACGGCGCCTGGCAAGGCCGGCATCAGCTCTGGGCCGATGGGGGGAGCGTCCCGGCGGGGACCGTCGTGACCCGGCAGGACCGTGGAGCGAACCAGACCGCCGAGACCTACACCGTCTCCGCGTCGTTCGTCGGGACCTTGACGAAACGGGCATTGGTCGCCGCGGATATTAGTGATATTTTAAATATTCCGGTGGAGACCTGGATCAATGTCAATATGAACCTCCTCTATAACGGCGCGTCGTGGATCGATTGTCAAAATATGACATTTGGTGGTCCGTCGCCTACTTGTGGCGCGGGTTCCGCTCCTGTGACCGATTTTAGTTTCCTGGTTGCGAATCCGAATGATCGCCGGAAGTTCATCGGAATCAATCGGTGGGATAACACGTCGCAGATGAATATGGAATATCTTTATGATCTGAGCGGCGCCCAGGGCGCCGGTTTCTATGTGGCGACACGCGACCAGAACTTCAACCTGGTCAGCACAGGGACCAAATTTACCCCGGTCACGGGCGACCAGCTCTGGGTCAATATCGGCGGTTCGATCTACATCGAATACAAAGGAACCGGGGCGACCGGCTGGGTCGAAAAGAAGCTGTTGAATTTCGACGAGAGAACCTGGACGCCGGAGTTCGATCCCGCGGGCGACGTGGACTATACGCTGCCGTTGGATAGGGAATACTACATCAATAACAGCGGCGCCAACTACGTTGTAAAACGGACCAACGCCGGAATATATGATGTCAAGATCGAGCTTCAGACGGTGGCGAACCCGGTGAACGCCTCCTCCTTCCTCTCTGATCCGAGCACCCGGTTTATGGTTCAATGGGGCGCCTGGGGGGATGCGGGGCAATCGACCTATAGGTTTGATACGACGACCTTAAAGCTCGTCTATGACACGATCGGGTCGAATGACACCCAGCTTACAAACGCCTCCGGTCAGCAGGTACAGGCGGGTGACGTGGTCACCCAAGGCCAGTGGGGGTTAATGGCGTATGTCGGCGGCGTCAGCGCCGGCGTCCAGTATAACTGGGAATATCCGAGAGAGGGGGAGACCTGGGGAACCATCTCCTATCTGATGAACGCCGACAATACCTATAAGATGTTGGATGATCCGATCCGGTTGACCCCGATCACCCTCGCCAACAACGCGAACGTCTCGAAGACCCTCTCCCTCCAATATGACGGATGGATGGGCGGTCTTCCGAATCTCTACGAGGAGTTAAGAAAGAATAACTTTGTGATGACGGCGGACATCTCAGGCAAGATCATCAACATTCCGGCCGGGACCCCGGTGACCGACGCCACCGACTCGGCCAAGAGTTACCTGATTAAACCTCTGGAGGTCAGCCAATTCTTGAATATTGTCGCTGATCCTGGGACGCTCGATATTACCGTCGCGGATGGCGTCGATCTGACGACGGTCCCCATTTTTGTCGAGCATAATATGGGGGCGATGCCGTCGAATACGGTCACCAAGTATTCGGAAGGGGTCGCGGTGCAATAAGCTCCTTGCGCCTAAAAAGGGGGGTCTTCGGACCCCCCTTTTTATTTGGCGCCCCTCCCTCCTTGTCCTTTCTCCTTGACCCTTCCGCAACCGCTATGATAAGGTTTTGACTTCGCCTTTTAAATGTGCTATCCAAAAGAAGAAAAGGTGATGTCGGAAGAGGTATTTTTAAAAATAGAAGGTCTTACAAAGGTCTTCGGAGGGCTCAAAGCGCTTGAGGGGCTTGAGGTCTTTGTTGAGGCGGGAAAGGTCGCGAGCCTCATCGGTCCGAATGGGGCGGGAAAGACCACCTTTTTTAACTGTATTACGGGGGTGATCCCCCCCTCTTCCGGAACGATTTCCTTTCGCGGGCGCCCCATCGGGCGCCTTGCCCCGAGTGAAATTACGCGCCGCGGAATCGCCCGGACATTTCAGAATATCCGTCTTTTTTCGGAGATGACCGTCTTGGAGAATGTGATGGTCGGCCGATATGTCCGGAGCGCCCATCCGGTTCGGAGAACTTTCTTCGGGGCCCTTTTTCAGAGCCGGGGTTTTAAGGAGAGAGAAAGGAAGATTCGAGAAGAGGCGCGTCAAATGTTGGATTTTGTCGGCTTGACCGATCGACCCGACCTCCTGTCGAGGCAGTTGTCTTATGGAGACCAGCGGCGTCTTGAGATCGCCCGGGCGCTCGCCTCGGAGCCGAGCCTCCTCCTGCTGGATGAGCCGGCCGCCGGCATGAACCCGCGCGAGACGGAGAGGTTGATGGAACTGATCGCCCGGATCCGCGATCAAGGGGTCACCCCTTTCTTAATCGAGCACAACATGAGGATGGTGATGGGGATATCGGACCAGATCATCGTCCTGGACCATGGGGTTAAAATCGCTGAAGGCGCCGCTCGAGAGATTCAAGAAAACCCTAAAGTGATCGAAGCGTATCTGGGGAAAAATGAGGGTTGAGGAGGTTCAGGCGAGGATGGAGAAGATAAAAGGAGGCGCCGCCTTTTATGTCGGTTGATCGCCCCCCTCGATCTAAAGCCGATCCTTACAGATGCTTTCGATAAGAAATCTCCACGCTCAGTATGGGCTTGCGCCGGTTCTGAAAGGAATCTCTCTCGATGTCGAGGCGGGGGAGGTGGTGGCGCTGATCGGAGCGAACGGGGCTGGAAAGACGACGACCCTCATGACGATCTCCGGTATTGTTCCCAGCCGCTCCGGGACGATCACCTTTTGCGGCGAGGATATCCAGGGGCTTCCTCCCCATGAAATCGTCAAAAAAGGGATCTGTCAGGTTCCGGAGGGGAGGCGGATTTTTCCGCGGCTTTCGGTTTTGGAAAACCTGGAGATGGGGGCCTATCTCCAGACCGGCGCCAAAGAAAGGGAGGAGGACTTCGGTCAGGTCTTTTCCCTTTTTCCGATTTTAAGGGAAAGGCGCTTTCAGCAGGGAGGGACCCTGAGCGGCGGGGAGCAGCAGATGCTGGCGATCGGGAGGGCGTTGATGTCCCGGCCGAAACTTCTCCTGCTGGATGAACCGTCGTTGGGGCTCTCCCCCTTGATGGCGCAGAAGATTTTTGAGATGATAAAAGAAATCAGCCGACAAGGAAAGACGATTTTGCTGGTCGAACAGAACGCCCGCGCGGCCCTCACGCTGGCGGATCGAGGATATGTCATGGAGACCGGTCAAATCGTCTTGACCGGCGCCGCGGGGCGGCTCTTGGAAAATCCGGACGTCCAGACAGCGTATTTGGGAAAGCTTTAACTCATAAAGATAAGGAAATCCGATGAATAGAACGCCCCTGTACGAGACCCATTTAAAGTTAGGCGCCAAGGTGGTCCCGTTTTCGGGTTGGGAGATGCCCCTTTCCTATTCGGGGGTCACCGACGAACATCAAGCGGTTCGAACGGCGGCGGGGCTGTTCGATATCAGCCACATGGGGCGCTTCGAGTTGTCGGGCAAGGGAGCGGAGGCCGCTCTCGATCGGCTCACCCCCGGTCCGGTCCATAAACTCCAACGAGGGGGGGCGCAGTACTCGATGCTCCTCAATCCGAATGGCGGGATCATTGACGACATTTATATCTATAAAAGGGGGGTGGATCGGTTTTTTATTATTGTCAACGCGGCCAACCTGGAGAAAGATTTTCAATGGATGATGGGTCAGCTTCCGGAGGGAGGGCCGACCCTGAAAGATGTCAGCGCGGAGACGGCCCTGTTGGCGCTGCAGGGACCGAAGTCGTGGGAGGTCCTGGTTCAGATCATCCCCTTTGGAAAGACGGAGATCCCGTTGCGTAATTTTATCGAGACCGAGCTGGTTCCGGCCCGCGGGGCGAAGGCGTTGATCGCCCGGACCGGTTATACGGGGGAGAAGGGTTATGAGCTGGTCGTTCCGGTCGGGGTGATCGATAAGGTGTGGGAGGCGTTGATCGAGGCGGGGAAAAAGGAGGGGATCAAGCCGGTCGGCTTGGGGGCGCGCGACACCCTCCGCCTTGAAATGGCCTATCCCCTCTACGGCCATGATATGAATGAAGAGACGACCCCGCTTGAGGCCGATCTGGAGCGTTTTATCGATTTCGGGAAGGAGTTTATCGGAAAAGAGGCGTTGGACCGGCAGCGGGAAAAGGGGCTTTCGAGAAGGCTCATCGGCTTCGAACTCTTGGCCGGAGGGGTTCCGAGAGAGGGATATGTGATCTATTCCGATCAGAAAGAGATCGGAACGGTCACTTCCGGAAACTTCTCCCCCACGTTGAAAAAAGGGATCGGGATGGGGTACCTCGACATTCGTTATTGCGAGGAGGGGAATGAGCTCCTGATCGACATTCGGGGAAAAGCGACGCCGGC
>DATDON010000041.1:0-3392 GCA_035293225.1 Candidatus Manganitrophaceae bacterium | reverse complement strand
ATCGGAGGGGTTCAGAACATCCCGGGGGATCTCAAGGAGGCGGCGAAGGCGTTGGGGGTTTCAAAATGGCGGTATTGGAGGCGGCTTTATTTCCCGGCGGTATTTCCATCGCTCATCACCGGGAGCATTACCGCTTGGGGGGGTGGTTGGAACGCCCTCATCGTCGCGGAGTATATCGTCTACCGCCGGCAGACTTACTCGGTCACCGGCATCGGCGCGATGCTGGGCCGCGCGACGTATGAGCAGGGGAATGAACAGATGATGCTCCTCACCCTTCTCGCCATGATCCTCGCGATTTCTTTGTTGAACCGTTTTTTTTGGAGAAAACTCTACCTCCACGGGGTGGACCGGTATAAGATCGAATATTAGGGGCAGGGGCATTAGGAGGGAAAAGGACGTTATTCGTGAATCGTTATTCGTTAAACGTAAGAACCTTTCTTTCCGAATAACGAACCACGAATAACGGATAACGGTTAACGGTTAACGAATTCGCCTAATGAAATAAACATGGACTTCCTGAAGGTCGAAAAGGTTTCGAAGAGTTTCAATCAGAACGGCGTCTTAACGCCCGCCTTGAAGGAGATCTCTTTTTCCGTTCAGGAGGGGGAATTTGTCGCGTTGGTCGGCCCTTCCGGTTCGGGAAAGAGCACCTTGCTTCGGATCTTAAACGGTCTCATCCCTTCGACGGAAGGGGTCGTTTTATATCGGGGCAAGGCCCTCCGGTCGGTCAATCTCGACTCGGCGATGGTCTTTCAATCATTCGCCCTTTTCCCCTGGTTGACGGTCTTGGGCAATGTCGAACTCGGCTTGGAGGCGCGGGGCCTTTCGAAAGAGGAGCGAAGAAAACGGGCGGTCTATTTTATCGACAAGGTCGGTCTGGACGGTTTTGAAGAGGCCTACCCCCGCGAGCTGTCGGGGGGGATGAAGCAGCGGGTCGGTCTGGCGCGCGCCCTGGCGGTCGAGCCGAAACTCCTCTGCATGGATGAGCCCTTCTCCGCCCTCGACCCCCTCACCACGTTGACGTTGCGGGAGGAGGTGTTGATGTTATGGGAAGACCGATCGATGCCGGTCAACACCATTATCATGGTGACGCATATCATCGAAGAGGCGGTTTTCATGGCGGACCGGGTGTTGGTCCTCTCGCCTCGACCCGGGACCTTGGTCGCGGATATCCGGATCGATCTTCCCCGGCCTCGCGATAAAAAGGATCCTGTTTTGAACGAGTACAGCGACCGAATTTTTTCGCTGATGGCGTAAATCGAGGGGTGGAGACGACGGAGACCGGCGCCGCGGTTCGGCGGGACGGCTCTCCGTTTCCGAAGAAAAAGGTTTTCCACGGCCTCACCTTAAAGGAGTCTGTATGCAGATAGAGCCCCTTCCTCAAGTTTCATCGAGCAAGGTTATCGGGTTGCTGGAGTATTTAGACGACCGCAATGGGAAAGAGGATATCTACAAACTGGCTGAAGCGACTCATTATGAGACCGGAGAGTTGCTCTCCGTCATTAAAATGGCCGAAATGCTCGGTTTGGTGGAAACCCCCGGGGGGGATGTGACGCTGGTCGATCTGGGAAGGAAACTTCTTAAAAGCAAGGTCGGGCAGAGGAAGGCGATGATCCGGGAGCAACTCAAAAAGATGCCGATCTTCCAGCGGCTCATTGATGAATTGCAAAAATCGGAGGGGCGGCGGTTGAGCCGGGAATCGATCCTGGAGGAGCTTTCCCGGTATTTTCCGCACGAAAATATCGAAGACCTTTTCAAAACGGTCGTCAATTGGGGGAGGTACGCGGAGCTGCTCGGATACTCCCACGACACCCAGACCCTCTACCTGGATGAAGAGTCTTTTCCTCCCCCTTCATAACCCCCCATGATTTCTTCCCAAAGAGTTCGAAGCGGCTCTCCTTTTTGACGGGCCAGGCGCCGGACGTCCCGGAATTCGGGCCGCGCGCGGATCTCTTTCCCGTTATGGAAGGCGGTTTTCACCCGGAGCGTTCCGCGGGGCGTCTTCTCTCTCTTTATTTTCCGCTCCAATT
This sequence comes from Candidatus Manganitrophaceae bacterium, assembly GCA_035293225.1. Taxonomy (GTDB): domain Bacteria; phylum Nitrospirota; class Nitrospiria; order SBBL01; family Manganitrophaceae; genus DATDON01. The sequence continues at coordinate 1,362 of DATDON010000041.1, read as the reverse complement.
TTTTCCTGGCGACCGGTCGGACCCGAAGGCCCAGGGTCGTCGTTTCGGCGAATAGAATCTCCGTGATTTTGTCTAAAAAGGGGGCCTCGACAAGGGCGGTGAGCAAAATCGCCGGGCGGCCCCGCTTCATAATGATCGGGGTAAGAAAGACGTCGAGCGCGCCGGCGGAGAACAACCGGTCGATCACATGCTCGTAGAGTTGGGGATTCATGTCGTCGATATTCGTCTCGACCTGAACGATTTCGTCCTCCGCGTAAGAGGCGTTCCGCGTCCCGATGAAAAGACGCAGGAGGTTCGGGGTCGGCCGGTCGGCGCTCCCGGCGCCCCATCCGATCTTCTCGACCGTCATCAAAGGGAGCGGCGAGAAGGAGGAGGAAAGGGTGGAGAGGATTGCCGCGCCGGTGGGGGTGGTCAACTCTCCGGGGAGGCCGCCGTAGATGGGACAGCTTTTAAGGAGAGAGGCGGTCGCGGGGGCCGGGACGGGGAAAACGCCCGCCTCGGTATGCGCCTCTCCGGAGCCGACCTGGATCGGCGAGGCGAGGACCCGGTCTATCTTTAAAAGAGAGAGGCCGGCCACCGCGCCGACGACGTCGATCAAAGTATCGACCGCGCCGACCTCATGAAGATCGGTCCGGCCGGCCCGTCTCCCATGGGCCTCCGCCTCCGCCTTCGCCAGGCGCGCAAGGATTTCAAGCGCCTTCTTTTGAACCCCCTTCGAAAGGCCGCTTTTCTTGATATGTTGTTCCATCCGGAGGAAGGTCGGAAAACGGGGAAGATTTTTCCGGTTCAGGAGATCGACTTTCATTCCCGATAGGCCGCCCCTTTTGACCCGGCGGGCGCCGATCTCGCAGCCGGGGAGGTTCAAGCCTTTCAGCGCCTCTTGAAGGGAGCGGAGCTCCAGGCCGGCGTCGATCAAGGCGCCCAAGATCATATCGCCGCTCACCCCCGAAAAACAGTCGAAATAAGCTATTTTCATCTTTCAATTCGTCCCGATGGAATTCGCCGCCGGCATCGTAGGGGCGAGGCGGCGCCTCGCCCTCTCGCCCCCCGTCATTTGTTTCGGCTCGACAAAATCCGGTGGGCAAGGGTGGCGGCGCCGAAGCCGTTGTCGATGTTGACCACCGCGAGGCCGGCGGCGCAGGAGTTGAGCATGGCGAGGAGGGCGGAGACCCCTTCAAAGCTCGTCCCGTAGCCGGCGCTCGTCGGCACGGCGATCACCGGCTGGCCGAAGAGCCCTCCGACCACGCTCGCCAGGGCGCCGTCCATCCCGGCGACGACGATCACCACGTCGGCTTGTTCCATTTTTTCTTTCTGGTCCAGCAGGCGGTGGAGTCCGGCGACGCCGACATCGTAAAAAGGGGC
>DATDON010000040.1:0-2118 GCA_035293225.1 Candidatus Manganitrophaceae bacterium | reverse complement strand
GGAGATTATAATAAAACGTACGGAACCATCGGGGCGGTGATTATTCTTTTGACCTGGATGTACATCACCGGCTTCATGATTCTTTTGGGCGGCGAGATCAATTCGGTGGTGGAGAAGTCTCTGCCGGAAGGGAAGAGCGCGGGAGAGAAGCGGAAACCCCCTCGGCCTCGGTTCACGATTTAATTAAAGAAAGGATGTGCTTTGAAGAAACAAACCGAGCCGGACACTCCCCAACCCAACGGGGCGTCCGGGCGAACGAATCACAATAAATCAGATTCCACTCCGGCCGAAACTCCCCCGCCGAGGCGGGGCGGCCTCCAATTTTTACTTCGCGTTTTGACTTATATCCGGCCTTATAAGGGCCTCGCCGCTCTCACGTTTTTCGCCGCGATCGGCGCGACCGTCATGGACCTGGTCCCCCCCTGGCTCATCAAGCTGGTGATCGATGAAGGGATCCGCGCCGACCGGGGGAGGTTTATTCTTCTCCTGACGCTTGTGATGGTCCTGGTCTACCTGATAAAAGCGCTCTCGAATACGGCCCGGATTCGCCTGAACAACGCCTTTGAGCAAAAGGTGATCTTTGACATCCGAAACCATGTCTACCGGGCGACGCAGCGCCTTTCTGTTTCGTACTTTGAGAATCGGTCGACCGGCGAGATCATGTCCCGGATCAACAACGACGTCGAGAACATGGAGCGGATTTTCATCGACGGCATCGAGCATCTGATGGTCGCCTCCCTTACCCTCCTCGGAATCACCGCCGTGTTATTTGCGATCCAATGGAAGCTGGCCCTCGTCGCCATGCTCCCCCTTCCGATTCTCGCTTTCAGCGCCGTCCTCTTTACCCGGCGGATTCACCGCTCCTATAAGGGGCTCCGCCAGCGGCTGGCCGACTTGAACGCGCTGTTGCAAGACGCGATTTCGGGCATCCGGGAGACGATGGTGTTCAATCGGCAGGAGTATGAAGCGAGGCGCTTTGAAGAGAAAAACCGCGCCTGCTGTCAGGGAAATCTGGAGGTGGCGCGCCTCTGGTCGTATTACTCGCCGGCGATGGCCTTTCTCGCTTCGATGGGGACGGTCTTGATCCTCGGGCTCGGGTCGTATCAGGTTTCTCAGGGGTCGATGACGGTCGGGGAGCTGGTCGCCTTCTTCGCCTACGCGGCCCTCTTCTACGCCCCGATCAACCAGATTCATTCGATCAACCACATGTTGCAGCACGCCATCGCGGCGGGGGAGCGGGTCTTCGAGATCATCGACACCGAACCGGAGGTGGCCGAGCCCGAATCGCCGATTCAGCTTCCGGGCCGCCTGCAAGGGTTCGTCCGGTTTAATCACGTCTCATTCCAGTACGTCTCCGACCTGCCGGTCCTCCGGGAGGTTCATTTCGAAATCGCTCCCGGCGAGACGGTCGCCCTGGTCGGCGCCACCGGGAGCGGCAAAACGACGATCGTCTCGCTGTTGATGCGTTTTTACGACGCGCAAGGGGGAAGCATCACCCTCGACGGCTACGACATCCGGAAGATGTCGCTCCGGTCGCTCCGGGATCAGATCGGCCTTGTCCGCCAGGAGCCTTTCCTTTTCAACGGGACCGTCCGGGAGAATATCGCGTACGGAGATTTGACCGCCTCGGACGACCCGATCATCGCCGCCGCCCGGGCCGCCTGCGCCGACGATTTCATCCGCCGGCTTCCTGAGGGATACCAAACCTGGATCGGAGAGCGGGGGGTAAAGCTCTCCATCGGCCAGAAACAGCGCCTCGCGATCGCGCGGGCGTTTCTGAAAAATCCGCCGATCATCATATTCGACGAAGGGACCTCCAGCGTCGACGCCGAGACCGAAGGGAGCATCCAAGAGGCGCTGCGAAACCTTTTCGCCCACCGGACGACCTTGATCGTCGCCCACCGACTTTCTTCCCTGCGCGGCTCACAACGAATTCTGGTGATCGATCAGGGGCGGATCGTGGAGTCGGGAACGCACGAATCGCTTATCCGGAAGAATGGCGCCTACATGACCCTCTTCGAGGCGCAGCTGCAGTTGTAAAGAGGTGAGAAGGACCTTGGCAAGAAAGGAGAGTTTACCTCTTTAAAATCTCTTTCGCTTCTCTCACATTTTTCAGAA
>DATDON010000039.1:0-3639 GCA_035293225.1 Candidatus Manganitrophaceae bacterium | reverse complement strand
AAATGGTAATGCGGGAGAGAGTCGGCATGAACAACTCATTCACTTAAAAATTTTTCAAATCCCATCGTTCACGATCCCTTCGCGTGCCCCGCGCCGTGGGTAAAATAAAGGGCCAGCGCGACGAGGAGGATCCCCGCGCCGAGATAGAGGATGCTGAGCGGCTCGTGGAAAGGGATGTGGAGGACATTTTTAAAAAAAGTGACGATCAGGATCATCAAGACCACCTTGGCCAGCCGGTCTTTTAAATCGTCGAGCGTCTTGATCAGAAGAATCTGCGAGCTGTGACGGCTGTCCTGCTCGGCTTGATCAATCTTGCTGATAAAAAGCTCGTAGAGCCCCAGCGCAAAGATGAGGAGGACGGTCGCCAAGAGATAATCATCGACCGCAGTGATGATATGGCTCACCACATCCCCATGAAATTGGTCATTTCCATCCTGCTCGTGAGACGCGATGGAAAACCGGATCACGTTGATGACGAGACGCCCCACATCGATGGTGGCGATGACAAACAACAGGACGGACGAAATCAAGCTCGCCACCACCGCCAATAAGACGATGAACCGGCTCTTCCAAAGAAATCCCTCAAAAAGAATTTCGATTTTTTTCATCTTTTTCCCCTTTTCAGACGTAAAACTTTATACGAACGGACCCTCCTAATGCAAGTAAATTCGGAAAAGGAAAATCGCCGACGCCCGCAGGGGGCTCTTCCGGATTACGCTTTATAGATTTTTTGTAACGAAGATTCCAGAGGGGAATAAGATTGCGCCGTCAGCGCATCCTAAGTTTCGGTATACTGGGGGCCGCTTCCCCCCTCCGGAGGGGTGAGCCTTCCCCCCTTGGCGCCGATGGCGCCGCATTGAATGCAGTTGGTCGGGTTCATTCGGATGACCTTCTCCCCCTGAGCCCCGGTTCCCCACTCATAGACGTTCGCGGGGCATATATGGATCCAGGCTTCCCCGATCACCTCCGGGACCCGAGTTTCCACGCGAAGGTGATTCGGCTGGTTATCACGGCCGGCGTTGCCGCTGGCGTGGACGCTGGAGAGTTTGTCGAAAATATATTTTCCGTCCGGCGCGGGATAGCCTCTCTCTCCAAGAAAGAGCGGCTCCTCGGCGTCGCGGCGGATTTCAAAGCGCCATCCGGGAAAAACACCCCGGGTCATCGTCATCAACCCCGCCATCAAAACGCCCGGGACAAACCCATAATTAAACGCCTGGCGGATGTTTCGGACCCGATAGAGGTCTCGGCCGATAAAACCGGCTAGAACCGCTCTGTCGTACTCCTGGAACGCCTCCGGCGCGCCTAAGTTCCGACCCTCCTTCAACGCCGCGAAAATAGCCTCCGCCGCCAGCGTCCCGGAAGCGATCGCGTAGTGGATCCCTTTGAGCGCCGGCACATTGAGAAAGCCGGCGGCGTCGCCGACGAGCAACGCCCCCGGAAGGCTCAAGCGATCCGGAAGGGCGTAATAGCCCCCTTCCGGGAGGGTCTTGGCGCCCCACCCGTTCGAAAGACGTTGGCCTCCTTCCAAGATATTCTTAACGAAGGGATGGGTCTTCAAAAGCTGGAGAAGATCGTGGACGGAGGTGGACGCGTCCCGATAGCCGAGGCCGACGACCAGGCCGAGGGAGACCTTGTTTTCTCCCATCGGATAGAGAAAGCTTCCGCCGAATTCGTTATACGACCGGGCGCCGCGAAGCGGCCACCCCATCGTATGGATCACCCTCGTCATCGGACGGGGTGTTTCCCATATCTCTTTCACCCCGAGCGAATAGGTCTGCGGCTGAGGCCTTGAGACGCCGAAATGAGCGAGCGCCGCCTGCGTGAGATGTCCCTGGGCGCCCTCTCCGAGAACGGTCGCTTTGGCGAGAATTTCCGCCCCTTCCTGAAAGTTTTCCAGGGGCGCGCCGGAACGGTCCCTCCCCTTATCCCCCGTCTTCACCCCTCGGACGGCGCCGCTTTCGACCAACAATCGAACGCCGGAAGTCTCATTGAAGAGGGTCACTCCCAGGCCCTCCGCTCTCTCAGCCAGCCAGCGGCCGAGACGGCTGAGGGAGACGGCGTAGTTTCCCCGGTTCCGCATGGTGGGGGGAAGCGGCGCCCGGAAGGCCCGTCGTTCAGAGAGAAGATAAAGCGCCTCTTCTCGAACGGGGTTCTCCAGCGGGAAGGCCCCTTCCTTCAGTTCGGGAAAAAGACGCCGGAGAGAGACCGGATTGAGGATCGCCCCCGCCAGCAGGCGCCCCCCGGGATATTTTCCCTTTTCAATGACGGCGATCGGAAACTCCCCCAGGGAGGCTTTCACCTCCGGCGCATGTTCAAGAAGCTGGGCGAGCCGAATCGCCCCGGCGAGATTGGCCGGCCCCGCGCCGACGAAGAGGACTCCGACTTCAATCCGATTTTCAGGCGCCGCCGTGATCGGAGAGATGAACTCTCCCGGTCGAACCGGCGGCGGAAACTCCGATGGGGTCATGCTCACTCCTCTTTCTCATCAACGAAAATAATTTTGGCTCTTCTCCAAAGTGAGTGGGTCTTTTAAATCGCTCTTTTTCATTCCCCTCCTTTAGTTGAATCGCCTCGTTAATATTTTTTTTCGCTTCCTCAATGCTCCTCCCCTGAGAAAAACATCCAGGAAGCGCCGGGACAACAACGTAATAGTCCTTCCCATCTTCTCCGGGAAGGATATCGACGGGGTAGCGATAGCGCGCCATAAGACCTCCATTTCAATCGGCTGAAATCCCCGTTAATATAACATCGAAAACAGCCGAAATCAAACCAACCGGGCGACCACCGCTGTTTTTGCTCACTACGGGGCCGGGGTCTATGAATCGTGTATTTGAAATCCTAAAGTCCAATTCCTAGACGGGTCCCTACCTTTCGCATGTACTTCTAATGGCAAAGTAAAGACCTGGCCCCCGGTGGTAGGCCGGAATGACAACTTGGCGCTCAAATATATACTTTTCAGCAACCTGTTGGGGCGCGCGTAATTTTAGTTGGTGAAAACAGGCGCCTTATGCAAAGAATCAGGCTTCCGATAAAAACCCCTCCCCTTTGCAAACAGCCATTAGCAGGTTGGGCCCTGTAGAGAACGTCATCTTAAAATCCACTGTGTTCCACAGATGTATTGATAATCACATGTGGGGCATATCCTCTTCTGGTCACTCGCCGGTCCGAAAGGGAGGGATGGGTCGGTTATCTCCTGAAGTAGTTTTAAGATGACTGTTTTCAGCGGAGCGTAAACCTCGTCCGGCGCCGCCCCATTGAACAATGGAAGTTCGATTTCCTTTCCTATTTTTGAACGGCCCAAAAACAGAAACAGGGCCTCAAGTTCCTTTATCGGAGTTTTTTCTTTCACATGCAGTGTTCCATCCTGCACATGCAGTGTTCCATCCTGCACATGCAGTGTTCCACCCTGTTCGCTGTAAAGCATGGTGTAGAAAGGCAACTGAAGGCTCCCGATGGCTTGTCCCCAGCTCTCCCTCCTGTCGATTTCAAGTTTTCTCAGGTCGATCTTCAAGTAAGCCTGGTTGGCGCCGGTTTTATAGTCGACGATGACAATCTTGTCATTCCTCTGCTCGATTCTGTCTATTCTCCCTGACAATTTAAACGAATTCACACTGACGCTTATTTTCTCCTCGCATGCCA
>DATDON010000038.1:0-3222 GCA_035293225.1 Candidatus Manganitrophaceae bacterium | reverse complement strand
CGTTGACGATCAATTTTCCAAGTTTTTCCGCGATCAATTTACGTCCTTTCTTGGGATTGGGAAGTCGAAAATGGGATTCAAAGCGGTTATAAACGGCGCCCGGGCGTCCGATGAAATCCAAAAGCGTCTTAATCGATCGATGATGACCTCTACAACGCTGAGAAAAGTTTATCCGAAGTTACAATTTCTGTCAATCAACTCGGAATTGAGACAAAATATGCTTTTTTCGGAGGTTTCGGAGGTTAACGGGGCGATATCCCGCCCCGGAGGGCCGCTCTCATCACTTCGATGGGGGCCTTTTTTCGCGTCCAAATTTCAAACGCCAGGGCGCCCTGATAAAGGAGCATTCCAAGGCCGGGAACAATTTTAGAACCGGCCTTTCGGGCGGCCATCAGGAGCGCCGTCTCATCAGGTCGGTAGACCAGATCGGCGATAACCCAAGAAGGATCTAAAAAGGACAAAGGAAAAGGGGACGGATCGTCCTCCTTCATCCCAAGAGGGGTGGCGTTGATCAAAAGGGTCGGCGTGTCGCTCCGAACGTCCGATCTCTCAAAATTTCTTTCGAGAAGGGCGATTTTCAGGCGTGGGTGAAGCGAGGTCAAACGACCAGCGAGCGCTTTGGCCCGTTCCAGGGTTCGATTGATTAATAGGATTTCCGAAAGCCCCGCCTCTGCCAGCGAGATCGCCACCCCCTTCGCCGCCCCTCCGGCGCCGAGGAGGATGACCCGCTTCCCCGACGGATCGACCTCCATTTCCGAGAGCGACCGGAGGAATCCCTTTCCGTCCGTATTGTGGCCGATCAGCCGCCCGGATGAGACTTCAATGGTGTTCACCGCCCCGATGGCGTCCGCCTCCGGCGCGAGCGAATCCAAAAAGGGAATCACCGCCTCCTTATGAGGGATCGTGACATTCAGCCCCAGGATCCCTAAAGGGAGAATCGCCTGGGCCGCTCGTTGCAGCCCATCGGCGGGGACTTCAAAGGGAAGATAACAATAAGGAAGGCGGAGGACCCCGAAAGCGGCGTTGTGCATCAAAGGAGAAAGGGAGTGAGAGACCGGATGACCGATGATACCGAAGATTTTGGTCTTGCCTGTGATCGGCTGGGTCATCGAACTTTTGAACGGCGCGGAACGGCGGGAATATTTTGTAAAAATCCCATCAGCCCCTCGGCGTCGGGAGAGACCAGTTGAACGGAGACCTCCAACGCTGCTTCGATCTCTTGAGGCGTGGTCCCGTCCAGAAAAAGAGTTTTTTCATCATTGAGGGCGACGGAGGGGATCAAGAGAAAGGAGCCGATCGAACGCCCCTTGAGCGCCCGAATAATATCCCGGCCGGTCATCAGGCCGGCGACCGTTACGGACTCCCCAAAAAAGTGATTCACGACGGGCGCCACCTCCAACTCCGCCCCTTTCATTCGGAGGGCCTTGACCTTCTCTTCCAGATAAGAAGAAAAGGAGGTTCCGGTGACCAGGGTGATCTTGACCGGTTCGGGGAGACGGGACGGAAGGAAAGGAAGCATCGACTCAAATCGCTTCAGGAAAAGCGGAACCATCCCGACCCCATTTTCAAGCTGGGGCAGGTCGAGGTACGCTTCCAAAGGAGGGAAATCGACGCCGGCCTTTACGAACCACTCGTCCGCAGGAAAGACAAACGGGTGACCGATCTCCTTTTGAAACCGGGTTTGCCACGGCTTGATCCGCTCCAACAGGTCCCGGGCGTAATCGACGGTCACTTCTTTAACCTGATAGAGACCCTCGCGATGCCGGGTCAGACCGATCGGCACGACCGCCAGAGAACCGACCGCGGGATAAAACCGGGCCAGCTCTTCGACGCTTTTGGAAAGATACGCCCCATCGTTGATATCGGGACAGAGGACGATCTGGGTATGCATGACGATTCCGTGATCCGCCATCTCGGCGATTTCTTTGAGAACATCGCGGGCGCGCGGATTTCCGAGCATGAACCGGCGCAACTCCGGATCGGTCGTGTGGACTGAAACATAAAGAGGGCTCATCTTCTGTTCGAAGACCCGTTCTTTATCTTTCCGGGTCAAATTGGTCAGGGTAATATAATTGCCGAATAGAAAAGAAAAGCGATAATCTTCATCCCGAATATAAAGCGCCTCCCGCTCCCCTTCCGGCATCTGATCGACGAAGCAAAAAAAGCACTTATTCGGACATTGGCGGATTTTCATTTCGGGGAATTCGAGACCCAGGTCTTCATCGAGATCTTTTTCAGCATCGATCTCCCAAACCTCTCCGTGCGGTTTCATCAACTCGATCAAGAGTTTCTCTTCCCCCACCCAAAACCGGTAATCGAGAATATCTTTGATTTCTCTTCCGTTTAGACTGATCAGACGGTCGCCCGCTTCAATGCCGATTTCCTCCGCGACGCTCCCCGGCGCGACAGCGGCGACTTCCAATCCTGATTTCTGCGAAAGACGAACCTCTTTTTGTCGCATTCCTCTCCTTCGTGGCGCGTTATGATTATAAGGAAGCGCCTTCCGAAATGTCAACCGGAGTTTTCAACACTTCAAGTGGAAAGATTGTGGATAAGCGCCTTTTCGCATCGATGAAGCGCAAGCCGCTCTAAGCGAAATAGCATTCTGCCTAAATCGGAGGCAAGGCGCGGCACATAAAATGAATAGGACTCAAAGCGCGCCGAAAATTTTTTCTGATCGATAAAAATAAATTTAAAACCTCTTGATCATGGAGAATGAATTCGTTATAATCCTCCTCGACAAGGGGAGGCTTAAATGGTTTTTGAAATTCATCACATAGAAGGTTTCGATCCTCAAAGAAGGATGTTCAATCGTGACGTTCCGATTGAAGTCGATGAAGAGGGCTATTCCGCCCAATTCCGATACGAGGGATTTTCCGTTCAATCCGGGGTCTATCCGACGGTGGATGAAGCGTTGAGCGATTTAACCAAAAAGCTCCTCAAGAAAGGGTATGCCGAACTTCGGACGCGCGTGAACTTTCGAGAGGATCGATATCTGGCCGAACGGGAACCGTGGATCTACTATAAGGCGTCGTAAAGAGGAGGGGATGACCCCTCCTACGCGCCGAGGATGGCGGAGAGCGCAACGATCACCAAAATTCCCCCGCTCAGGGAAAAGGCCTTTCGGTAAAGAGGACTCATTCCAGCGCCAAAGAACGATCCGATTGAGCCAGAAGACCGATCAGGCCGACGCCGACCAATGAAACGGCCAACAAGAAGCTG
>DATDON010000037.1:0-2776 GCA_035293225.1 Candidatus Manganitrophaceae bacterium | reverse complement strand
TCTACAAAGAGGAGCAAAAGGAGGAGGGCGGCGGCCCAACCGATGCGCTCCTCGCGCCTGGACCGCCTCAGGCGCCGATCTCGGTGGCAAACGCATTCGCCTCCCTTCTTTCGGCTACTTTCCGAACGCATACAAGCTTTTTCCCCGATAGACCGCCGCCCCTCCGAGGGCTTCTTCGATTCGAAGGAGTTGGTTGTATTTCGCCGTCCGGTCGGTCCGCGAAAGGGATCCGGTCTTGATTTGCCCGGCGCCGGCGCCGACCGCCAGATCGGCGATGGTGGCGTCCTCCGTCTCTCCCGAACGGTGCGAAACGACGGTCTTATACCGCGACCGTTTGGCGAGTTCGATTGTGTTGAGGGTCTCGGTCAAGGTCCCGATCTGATTGACTTTGATCAGGATCGCGTTCCCGACCCCCTCCCGAATTCCCTTTTCAAGAAGTTTTTCGTCGGTGACAAAAAGATCGTCTCCGACCAATTGAATTCGGTCTCCCAAACGCGTCGTGAGCTGCTTCCACCCTTTCCAGTCATTTTCAGAAAGGCCGTCTTCAATGGAAACGATCGGAAAGCGATCAACGAGCAGTTCGTAATAACGAATCATCTCGTCGGAGGTAAAGGTCTTCCCTTCCGATTTTATCTGGTATTTCCCATCTCGATAAAATTCGCTCGCCGCCGCGTCGAGCGCCAGAAGGACGTCCCGCTCGGGGCGGTAACCGGCCTCTTCGATCCCCTTCATAATCAGTTCCAGCGCCTCTTGATGGGACCGCGCCGCCGGCGCGAACCCCCCTTCATCTCCGACCGACGTGGTATATCCCTTTTTCTTCAAGACCGACTTTAAACTGTGAAAGATTTCGACCCCCATCCGGAGCGACTCCGAAAAGGAGGGCGCCCCCGCGGGGATGATCATGAACTCCTGAAAGTCGAGGCCGTTGTCGGCGTGGGCGCCGCCGTTGATGATGTTCATCATCGGGACCGGCAGCTCCCGCGCGAAGAGCCCTCCGAGGCTCCGGTAGAGGGGAAGGCCCGCCTCCTCGGCCGCGGCCTTTGCCGCCGCCAGCGACACCCCGAGCAGGGCATTCGCCCCGAGATTCTTTTTGTTGGGGGTCCCGTCCAACGCGATCAGGGTTTTATCCAGGAGCGCCTGCTCCTCCGCCGGGAACCCGATGATCTTCGGCTTGATCTTTTTGTGGATGTTGTCGATCGCCTTCAACACCCCTTTCCCGTGAAACCGCTTGGGGTCCTTGTCCCGAAGCTCCAGCGCTTCCCGCTCCCCGGTCGAAGCGCCCGAAGGGACGGCCGCGCGGCCCAAGGCGCCTGAATCTAAAAGGACTTCGACCTCCACGGTGGGATTTCCCCTCGAATCGAGAATTTCCCGCGCATGCACATCTATGATTTCACCCATGGGGGCCTCTGTTTGGTTAATCGTTAAACGTTATTCGTTATTCGTTATTCGTAAAAGAATTTGATTTCATCCCTTCCGTTTAACGAATAACGTGTCTTAGTTTTTTCCCAATTTTTGTTTCAAGAGTTCGTTTACCTTGCCGGGATGGGCTTTGCCGCCGGAGCGTTTCATCACCTGTCCGACGAAGAATCCGATCAATTTTTCCTTGCCGGCGCGGTATCCCTCCGCTTCATCGGGATGGGCGGCGATCACTTCCGATATCACCTTCTCCAACTCCGCCTCGTCGCTCACCTGCGTGAGCCCCTTTTCCCGCACGATCTGTTCCGGATCGGCGCCGGTTTTGTACATCTCCTCAAAAACGGTCTTGGCGATCTTTCCGCTGATGGTCCCCGCGTCGATCAATTGAAGCATCTTGGCGAGCTGTTCGGGGCGAAGGATCGCCTCTTCGATTTCTTTGTTTTCGCTTTTAAGATCCCGGAGCAGATCTCCCATGACCCAATTGCTGACCACCTTCGGTTTGGGATAGGAGGCCACCGTCTTTTCGTAAAAATCGGCCAGGGCCTGAGAGCTGGTGAGAATGACCGCGTCGTACTCTGGAATCTGATATTCCCGGACAAACCGTTCCCGCTTGGCCTCCGGAAGCTCCGGCAGGCCCGCCCTGATTTTGTCGATCCACTCCTGCGGAATCATCAGCGGAACGAGGTCGGGCTCCGGGAAATAGCGGTAGTCGTGGGCCTCCTCCTTGCTCCGCATCGAGAGGGTCACGCCGCTCTTCGCGTCCCAGAGGCGGGTCTCCTGGACGATCGTCCCCCCCTCTTCCACCATTTTTTCCTGTCGGGCGATCTCATACTCCAGCGCCTTTTGGACGAAGCGGAAGGAGTTCATATTCTTCACCTCGGCGCGGGTTCCGAATTTCGTCGATCCGACGGGGCGGATCGAGACATTGGCGTCGCACCGGAAATTTCCCTTCTCCATATCGGCGTCGGACACCCCCGTGTAGATCAGGATCTCCCGCAATTTTTTCAGATAGGCGACCGCCTCTTCCGGCGATCGGAGATCGGGCTCGCTCACGATTTCAAGGAGCGGGACCCCGGCGCGGTTCAGATCGACGTGGCTCGCGTTCTCGATCCCCTCGTGGAGGTTTTTCCCGGCGTCTTCCTCCATGTGGATCCGGGTCAATCCGATTTTTTTCGTCTCTCCGTTCACCGGGATTTCGACATATCCATGCTCCGCCAGCGGCGCCTCGTACATCGAGATCTGGTACCCTTTCGGAAGGTCGGGGTAAAAATAATTTTTCCGCGCGAAGCGGGCGTGGGAGGCGATCTTGCAGTGGGTCGCCAAACCGATCCGGATCCCCAATTCGACCACCTTCCGGTTC
>DATDON010000036.1:0-4209 GCA_035293225.1 Candidatus Manganitrophaceae bacterium | reverse complement strand
AACAGCGCCTCCGGGGTCGGCGGGCAGCCGGGAACGTAAATATCCACCGGCACGATCCGGTCGACCCCCTGCACCACGGCGTAGCTATTGTAGATGTTGCCCGATGTGGCGCAGGATCCCATTGAAATGACATACTTCGGTTCGGGCATCTGGTCATATATCTTTCGAATCACCGGCGCCATCCTCCGGCAGACCGTTCCGGCGACGATCATCAGATCGGACTGCCTCGGAGAGCCCCTAAAAATGCCGGCGCCGAACCGGTCGATATCGTACCTGGAAGCGACCGCGGCCATCATTTCGATGGCGCAGCAGGCGAGGCCGAAGGTCATCGGCCAGAGCGATCCCTTCCGGGCCCAATTGACCGCCTGATCCAATTTCAGGGTGAGATAGTTCGCCTCGAATTTTCCGGTCAATCCCATTCGAGCCCCCCTTTCCGCCAGGCGTAGATATACCCGATCAAGAAAAGGGCGATAAAGATCACCATTTCAATCAGCCCGAAGAGGCCGATTTTATTAAAAACGACCGCCCAAGGGTAGAGGAAAGCGACCTCGATATCGAAGATAACGAACAACATCGCGATAATATAGTAGCGGGTCGGGAAGGGGTTCCGGGCGTCGGAGATCGGCTCGCTTCCGCATTCGTAGGTTGAGAGTTTTTCTCGATTAAAAATACGGGGTTGAACGAAATAACTCAAGATCAAGGTCCCCCCCCCGAAAGCGAGGGAGGCGACGATAAAAATGAAGATCGGAATATAGTTGATAGGCGGGGCGTTTGTGATCATCCAAGGCCTGGCCTTTCGTTAAAACAGAGTCATGAACCAGAAATTTGAACCGCTTATTCTTTCATGTTTTTTGTTTTTTGTCAAAGGGAGTTAGGGTTATCTTATCTTGGCAAGTGTAGGATATTCAATAGATATTAAGACCTATTGGAGGGGGCGGGTGAATGGGTCTAAAGGACTAACGTCCCCGGGCCGGCGCCAGGGGGGCTGAAGCCCGGGGACGGGGGTTTTTAGTGTCGCGCGACATAAAGTTGCAGTATCCCGTCGGCGTTTTTCTCGATCCATGCCGCGTAAAGAGCGCCGTCGGCGGCGAGAACGGGGGAATGGGCGTCCTGATCGGGGTCGATATTGAGCGTTCCATTAAAATTCCATTGGTCTCCGCTCAAACTTTTTAACCGGATCTGATATTTACCGGCGATCTTGTCTTTTTCGGACCAGGCGACAAAGACCTGATTCCCGAAGACGCCGAGGGAGGGGGTCTTCGCGAAGGGGCTGCGATGGTTGAGACTCCCACATTGAGGATCGTCGGGACAAGACGCGGCGTCTTTGTCTTGGATCCAATTTGTTCCGTCCCAATGTTTGACAAAGATATGCTCATGGCCGCAGGAGGGGGCGCCGTCCGGAAGAGCCCCTTTGCACTCGTGCCACGCCACGTAAGGGACGCCCCTGAGAAGATCGATGCTGGGAAACCGCGCCTCATAGGCGGTTTCGATATTGAGGCTTCCGCCGAGGGTCGAACCCCAGGAGGCGCCGTTCCATTTCCTGACGAAGATATTGGGGACGCGGTGCGAATGAGCGTTCGGATCGATCGACCCGGCGAGCGGGACCGTCACCGTGGTTTCCTTCCAGGCGATATAAAGGTCGGGCCCGTTTCGTGAAAGCGAGGGGGCCTCGGCCGCTTGGTTCGGATCGGCGTTCAAGGGGGAACCCCCCTCCGTCCACGAACCGCCGTCCCAGAGCCTGAAAAAGAGTTGTCGATGGTCGGCCCCTCCCGGAGAGAATTCATAAGCGGTTCCCAATCCCCCTCCCAAGGCGGGATGTTTGCTGAGGGCGGGGCGGTCTCCTCCATTCTCCAGGGGCGCGATGTCGGTCCATTCTGTTCCGTTATATTGTTGAACAAAAAGTTTCTGATTGTATTCGCGCCAAGCCGCGTATACATCGGCGCCGTCCGAAGTGAGGGTCGGCGAGTGGCTATGGGTAGAAGGGGCGATGTCGGACACTTGTTCCCAGGCGGAGCCGTTCCATCGTTTCATGAAAATCTGGGAAGGCTCTTTCGTGTCGCAGGGGTGGTCGGGCCCGACTCCGGAGGGATCGGCCCGGCTGGGAGGGGGGCATTCTTCCCAAATGACGTAAGGAACCCCTCCGTTGATCGTTAAAGAAGGATGGACCGCATGTTTGTTCGGGTCCACATTGAGAGAGGTCGGGCCGCCCCCCCCTCCGGATGGGCCTCCTCCTCCGTCCCCGCCGAAACTGGTCAATTTCAGAGGAGAGGCGGAAAGCGAACCGTTCTCCTCCATCGGATGAGGATCGGCGTCAAGGTTTCCCGCCGCATCCCGGGCCCGGCTCGCGAAATAATATTTGACCGTCCCATCCTTGGCGAGATCGGTGATCACAAAACGACAGGGGCCCGCCGCGCAGCTTTCGGCGCCTTTAAAGGTATAGGAAGCCTCCCCGCTTCGATCAACCGGAAAACTTGCTGAAACATAGATCAGATAAACCAACTGATCCGACGGTGTTTCCGCGTCTGACGCCGTGTCGGACGTCAACTCCACATTGCCGTCGCTGATCGCGCTGGAAACGCCATTCAGCCCGCCGAATAAAGGGGGCTGCGCGTCCGCTTTGTTGGAGCCGGATGGGCTCCCCCCGCCGTTGTTTCCACAGCCGAGTCCGACCCCCGTCAGGAGGAAGAGGAGGAGGGCCCTGCAAACCCGCTGGAAGCCGATTTTAGAAGACATTTTGTTTCTCCTTTGTTTTTGATGGATAATTGGTCTTTCAGCCGTGAAAAGAGAAAAACCTGATCCCGCCCGGATTCCTTCGCATGATAAAGGGCGAGATCGGCGCGATGAATCAACGCTTCTTTATCGGTTCCGTCTTGAGGGAAAACGGAACAGCCGATGCTGACCGTCATCTTGACCTCTCGCGCTTTTTCTTCTCCGATGAAAGAGTGATTTTTAATTGAATAACGGATCTCTCTTGCGACCGCCGATCCGCTGCCCCCCCCCGTTTCCGGCAAGAGGATGGAGAACTCCTCTCCGCCGAATCGGGAGACGGTGTCGATCTGCCTCAGTCTTGCTTTCAAGATCGTCGCGATTTCCCGAAGGGCTTGGTCTCCTTTGAGATGTTTATATCGGTCGTTGTATTTTTTAAAGAAATCGACATCCATCATCATCAGGACGAAAGGTTTGCCCGTCCGACAAGAGCGCTGAATTTCATGATCGACCTGCTCGTCGAAATAGCGCCTGTTATAAAGGCCGGTCAGCCCGTCGGTCATCGCCATTTTTTTTAAAAACGCCCGTTCCGAGCGGGATGGGTGAAAAATCGTCTGCGCCTGCATGGCGAGCATCCAAATAAGGAGGGCGTCTTCTTCCGTAAAATGTCTTCCGCGTTTTCCGCCGATCTGGAGAATGCCGGCGATTCGATGATGGATGAGAATGGGAACGGAAATAAGAGAATCGGTTTCCAGGATGGAAAAATAGCGTTCCATCTCTTTCTCCGCGTTTCGCGCGATCAAGATCGGCTTTTTTTGTCGCATGGTCCAATGGGCGATCAGATTCCCTTTTTCCAGCAAAGAAGGAAAGGAGTGATCGATCCCCCTGGAAGCTTTTAACTCCAAAGATTCCCGGTCCTCCTGCCGGAAATAGAAGAGACCCCAATCGTAAGGGACCATTTCCGCGGCCAGGTCCATGAGGGCCATCAATGAAAGTCCTATATCGGGATGGTTTCCCGTGACTTGTGTTATTTTCAGGAGGGCGTTGATCGCCTGATACCGCTTTTGCGCCATCCGCTTTGTGAACTCGGGGGCCTTTTTCAGAAAGTATTTTTCAGCGGGAAGGGACTCTTTTACGCCAGCGACTTTCATCAGGGTATGGGATGGGGGTCTCTTTATAGGGTCAGGGGAGAGCGACCGCGTCAGTCCCACCTTCTCCTTTTAAACAATCCGGCGACGGAGATGAGATAGGCGGCGCCCAGAAAGAAAAAAAGAGAATCAAAGGCGCGCCAATGGGGTGGAAATAATAAAATGGCCCATAAAGGCGACAGGATGAGAAGCGGAATGAATGTTTGTTTCATCGTACGTCCTCGGGATTCCCGCGCCCCTCCCAGATGGCGTTGAAGGCGCCGGCTGAAAAAGACTCTATCCCTCGGTTCTCCCGCTCCATATCATCTTCGCAGCTTTTTTCTTTCGCCCATCGGCGGAGACGATGAAAATAGCG
>DATDON010000035.1:0-3311 GCA_035293225.1 Candidatus Manganitrophaceae bacterium | reverse complement strand
TATCGCCATAAATTCACAGTGATTTTGGCGCAGATCCATCTCCAGGCCACCGACGTGGAAGAAAGCGGCTTGAGCATTGCGCTTCAGGAACTGGGATATCGATTTTATAAAAGGATCCGCATCACCGATATCGGCGCGAGGCATGAAAATAAATTTTTTATCCTTCTTCCGGAGACCGATTACGAGAACGCGCAGAAGGTCCTTAAATCGCTGACGGAACAGATGAAGGAATTCTTCGCCGAATCGCAAAAAAGCGGGGGGGCGCAGTTGACGGCGGAGTTGGCCGCCGTCGAGTATCCCAAGGACGCCGACACGGTCGAGGGGCTGATCACCCTTCTTGAGACAAAGGTCTCTCGCGAGGGATGAAGCGCCCCGATTTTAGAGGGGTCGCGGTCGGTCGGATATCAAAAGAATGGGTGATTCAATCGGTTCAAAAAAGAAATCGCGGAAGAGAGGCCCGATGATCTTGACGTTCCCTAAAAAGGTGATACCCTACATGAAGGGTGAATTATGACACCATCTATACTAATAGTGGATGATGAGACCTCTTTCCGTTCCGTTGTTCTGGATCTTCTTCAGGACAACGGGTGGGTCGCCGCCGGGGCGGCGTCGGGGGAGGAGGCGCTTTCTCTGCTGAATAAGGGGCGGTATGACATTGTTTTTTCCGACCTTCGAATGCCGGGGATCGACGGGCTGACGCTTTTAAAGGAGATCAAGAAAAAGGATCCGATGATCGAAGTCATCATGGTGACCAGCCACACCTCCGTCTCTTCCGCCATCGAGGCCCTCCGATTGGGCGCCTATGACTATCTGATCAAGCCGCTGGAGGATATCGAACAGGTTTTGGCGCTTGTAAAGCGGGTTTCGGACAAATTCTCCCTCGAGCATGAAAAGGCCAAACTCTTGGAAGACTTGAAGGTCAAGAACCATGAGCTGGAAGAGAGCAATCTGAAAGTCATCCAGTACTCTATGGACATTTCGGCCCTTTACGCCGCCGAAAAGGAGATTTTAGCCGGCCTCGATTTATCCGAGGTGTATGAACGATCGGTGGCGTCGCTCTCAAAATTGGTCGGGCTTCGACCCGCCGCCCTCTGGGTATTGTCCGGATCCGGAAAGAACCTCCTCCCGGAGGCCCAGAGCGGATTTGAAACCATGGACTGGCCCGATTGGATCGTTCCGGTTCCCCAGCCCCTCCCGAAGCCGACGGTCGAGATCCAACATGCATTGATCGAGGCGCTGAAGGCCAAAGTCTCCTTGGAATCGGCTCTCTTTCATCCGGTCTACAGCCATCGTAAGCTGTTGGGATTTTTAGGCATATTTGATTCCAAGAAAGACCCCTTTACGAAACGGGAGACCGATATCCTCTCTCGCTTGTGCTCGTCCGTCTCCTTGGCGATTGAGAACGCGAGGCTTTATGAAAAGGTCAAGGCGCTCGCCATTCGGGACGGCCTGACGGGACTTTACAACCGCCGGCATTTTGAAGAGGTCCTGAACACCGAGGTCATCCGAGCGGTCCGACATAAGCATCCTGTTTCTCTGATCTTCCTCGATGTCGATTATTTTAAAAATTATAACGACCTTCAGGGTCACATGATGGGGGACGAGGCGCTGAAGGAGATCGCGAACCTCCTTATGAAAAGGGCCCGCGTGACCGATATCGTCTGCCGGTATGGCGGCGAGGAATTCGTTATTATCCTGCCGTATACGGATAAAGCGAACGCGCGCATGGTCGCGGAGGAGATTCGGGCGCATGTGGAGGCGCATCCCTTTTCAAATCGAGAGCAACAGCCCGGAGGGGCGGTCACCGTGAGCCTGGGAATCTCCGAATGTCCGACCGACGGAGAGAGCGGCTCCGAGCTGCTCAAGAGAGCGGATGAAGCGCTCTACCGCGCCAAGGGGGCGGGAAGAAATAAAGTTTGTTGAGGTAAAGGAGAACGGGCCGTTGAAAACAAAGGAGCGTGATCAAATACTGGTGGTCGACGATCAAGAGTCATTCCGAATGTTTTTATCGGATCTCCTCCTTGCGAACGGCTGGGAGGTCTGGGAGGCGGGAAGCGCCGAAGAGGTTCTCCCGGAGCTGACGCATAAAAAACCGGTCGCCGCCCTCGTCGATCTCGTCCTGCCGGGGATGAACGGATTGGACCTCCTGGAGCGGATGAAACAGGCCTGGCCGAAGACCGAGATCATTTTAATGACGAGTTACGCCTCGCTCGAGACGGCGATTGAGGCGATCGACAAGGGGGCGTACGGCTATCTGAGAAAACCGTTTGAAGGCCCGGAAGAGGTGTTAAAGCTTTTGCAACGGGCCTTGGAAAAAAGACGGCTTTTAGAGGAGAACGAGCAGCTTCAAAGGGATTTAGAGGCGAAAAATATCGAGCTGACCCTGGCGGTGCAGCGGCTGACCGCGTTGATCAACGCCGGACGGGCGATGAGCGTCATTTACGAGCTGAAAGGGCTGCTCGAATTTTTCATTGAGGTGGTTGTTAAGGAACTCCAAGTGGATCGGGCGTCGGTCATGTTGATCGATGATCAGAAGGAGATGCGGATTTTGGCCTCCCGGGGGATTCAAGAAGAGGTGGCGCGGGATGTCCATGTTCCGTTGGGGGAGGGGATCGCCGGCCAGGTCGCGGAAAAGGGAAGGCCGATTGTGGTCCGGGATGTTCACGGCAATCCCGAACTCCCGCTTCAAGGCCATTCGGGGTATCAATCGAAATCGTTTATTTCAGCCCCCATTGTTCTGAGCGTTCCGATCAAGCTCCAAGAAAAAGTCCTCGGCGTGATCAATGTCACCAACAAGCGCTCCGGCCTCTCCTTTTCCGAAAACGATGTCGCCTTTGTATGCAGCCTCGCCGGTCAGGCGGCGGTGGCGATTGAAGGCGCCCGGAATTATGAAGCGCTTAAAAAGGCGTACGAAGAATTGAAATCGAACAAGAAGTCTTCTTAAAGCAGGCCCCATCTGATTTCCCTCCCTTTTTGGGCGCCCTTCTCTTCTGCGTTCTTGATACAAGAAAACGGTCGGATCAACGGTCGGCGCTCCCCCCTCTTTGCCCCTTTCGTTGCTTAAGAGAACTGTTTTGATCGTTTTGGAAAAGAAGTTCCGTTAAACGTTTATGGTTTCCGTTTCGCCGGAAACCATTCCCTGAAGGTCAACGAATAACGTTTAACGTCTCTTTGGTTCCGGCTATGCCCCTTTAGGAGAAGCGGGGATCGCTCGAAATGGGGATTGTCTCCGAAGATGGAGGAACGCTATGATAGGAACGGTAAACGATCTAAAGAGGAGGGCCCTATGCGAGCCAAAAAATATGAATATA
>DATDON010000034.1:0-7118 GCA_035293225.1 Candidatus Manganitrophaceae bacterium | reverse complement strand
CCAAGATATCGACCGCTCGCGCGAGCCGGCGCAAGCCGCTCACTTTTCAGCAGCTTTTCTTATCTCTTCACCAGTTTTGGTCCAACCAGGGGTGTCTCATCGCCCAATCTTACGATCTCGAAATGGGGGCCGGCACGTTTCATCCCGATACGTTTCTCCGGGCGCTGGGGCCCGAACCGTGGCGCGCCGCCTATGTCCAGGCGTCCCGCCGGCCGACCGACGGCCGTTACGGTGAGAATCCGAACCGCCTTCAGCGCTATTATCAATACCAGGTGATTCTCAAGCCAGCCCCGGAAAACATTCAAGACCTCTACTTGAAGAGCCTCGCCTCTTTCGGAATCCGGTTGGCCGACCATGATATCCGGTTCGTCCAGGATGATTGGGAATCTCCCACCCTCGGCGCATGGGGGCTCGGCTGGGAGGTCCGGCTCGACGGGATGGAGATCACCCAGTTTACCTATTTCCAGGAGATCGGCGGGATCGTCCTGAATCCGGCGCCGGTCGAGATTACGTACGGCCTTGAGCGGGTCGCCATGTATCTCCAGGAGGTCGATAACGTCTTTGATCTCGCCTGGACGGAGGAGATTTCCTACGGCGAAGCGCATCATGAGACCGAAGTGCAATTTTCAAAACACAATTTCGACGAAGCGAACGTGGCGGCGCTCAAGCAGGCTTTTCACCGGGCGGAGGAAGAGGCGCTCGCGTTGATCTCCAAAGGGTTGATCCTCCCGGCGTATGACTACGCCGTGAAAAGCTCCCATCTCTTCAATCTCCTCGACGCCCGGGGGGCGATTTCCGTGACGGAGCGGACCGGCTACATCACCCGCGTCCGCGCGCTCACCCGGCTCTGCGCGGAGGGATATTTGAAACAGCGGGAAGACGCCGGCTTTCCGCTTTTGAAAAGCGTTCCGCATAAGGGTCCGAAAAATGCCTTCTAAGTCTTCTCGAGAAGGTATCTTTTCCGATCTGTTCGTTGAAATAGGGGTTGAAGAGATCCCCTCCGATGTGATGGCCTCAACGCTGCGCCAACTGTCGGAGATCGCCGCCGACCGGTTGAAAGGGGCCTCCCTTGTGTTTAACCCGCCGCAGGTCTACGGGACCCCGCGGCGCCTCATTCTATACCTTCCCCGCCTTTCGCGCCGGCAGGAGACCAGGACCGAAATCATGACCGGCCCCCCAAAAAAGGCCGCGTTCGATCCGGCCGGAAACCCGACCGCCGCGGCGGTCGGGTTCGCCAAATCGCAAGGGGTCTCCCTCTCCGAGCTGAAAACCGTCCGGACCGAAAAAGGGGAATACCTCTCCATTGAAAAACAGATCGAGGGCCGGCCGACCCCCCTTCTGCTGAAGACGATCCTTCCGGATATCCTCTCCCGGCTGACCTTTCCCCGTTCGATGCGGTGGAATGGAGAAGGGACCTTCTTCGTCCGCCCCATCCGTTGGATCGTCGCCCTTTACGGACGAAAAGTGGTCCCTTTTTCATACGCGGGAATATCGTCCGGAAATGTTTCATGGGGGCACCGCTTGATGGCGCCGGGGCCTTTTAAGGCGCCCGGCTTCGGTTCATACCAAAAAAGTATCCGGCGGCGCTTTGTCCTGATCGACCCTCAGGAGCGTTTCGATCGGATTCAAGGCGAGATGAAAAAGCTGGCCAAGGAAAAAGACGGCGAGGTTGAAGAGGATCCGGCGCTCGTCTGGCAGGCCGCCTTTATGGTGGAATATCCCAAAGCGGTCCTCGGCTCTTTTGACCGGCCTTTCTTGGAGATTCCAAAAGAGGTGATCATCACGGCGATGAAAGAGCATCAAGGTTACTTTCCGCTTCATTCCGCCGGCGGGGCGCTGCTTCCCCACTTTATCACCATCGCGAATAACAGCCCCAAAAACATGGAGACTATCCGAAGAGGCAATGAGCGGGTCTTGCGCGCCCGCCTGGTCGACGCGACGTTCTATTTCGAGCAGGACCGGAAGGTAAAACTGAGCGATCGACGCGAAGCGCTGAAAGGGGTGACCTTTCAGGAAAAGCTCGGAACGGTTTATGAGAAGGTCCAACGGCTGGAGCGTTTCGTGAAATGGGGAGGGTGGCCGCTGGACGATAAGGTGAAAGAAGATATCCGCCGCGCGGCGTCTCTCTGCAAATGCGATCTCCTGACCGGCGTGGTCCGTGAGTTTCCATCCCTCCAGGGGGTAATGGGCCGGATTTATGCGACGCATCCGAAGATGGACGGGGAATCTCCAACGGTCGCCGAAGCCATCGAAGAGCACTATCTTCCGCGGTTTTCCGGCGGGCCCCTTCCTAAAAGCCCCGCGGGTCAGATATTGGCCGTCGCCGATAAACTTGACACGGTGGTCGGCTGTTTCGGCGCCGGCCTGATCCCCAGCGGCTCCGAAGACCCCTATGCGCTGCGCCGGCAGGGGTTGGGGGTCATCCAGATTTTCCTTGAGGAAGGGCCGCTCCGAGAGGTCTCTCTAAAGGGCGCCCTCCAAATGTCGATCCGGGAGTATGCGAATCAACAAAAGAAGATTTCAGGGGAGACGACGCTTCTGCCGCAAGTGACCGACTTCTTAAAACAGCGGATCGCCTCTCACCTCCAGTCGAAGGGATTTCGCTACGACCTGATCGATGCGGTCCTCGCCAAATTCGAAGAAATCGAATACCCTTTCGACATCGTTGAGCGGGTGATGGCCCTCGACCGTTTTTCAAGGCAGACTCTCTTCGGGCCGTTGACGACCAGCTTTAAGCGGGCGATCCGGATTTTGCCGAAAGGTTTTGAGGGTGAAGGGGATTCGGCCCTTATCAAAGAGGATGTGGAAAAAGAGCTCCATCAGGCGATCCGGAGAGCCCAAGAGGGGGCGGGCCGAGAGTGGGTGGAGCGAAGATACGAGAAGGGCCTGGAGGCCTTGGCCACCCTTTACGAGCCGTTGAATCATTTTTTTATCGGGGTCATGGTCATGGATTCCAACGAGGCGGTTCGGAACAATCGATTGGGCCTCTTGAATCAGGTTCGAAAACTTTTTGAGGCGTTCGCCGATTTTTCAAAGATCGTGGAAGGGGAGGCCTCTCCCAAATCCGGCGTTAAATGAAGACGCAAGGCCCGCCGCATTCTGTAGGGGTTCAACATGTTGAACCCCACCAGGCCGGTGGGTTCTTCAAACCTCGGTTTTCTGTTATCGGGGCGATGATCGCCGCGGGATTGCTCGCGCCCGCCCTGGTCGTTGGGGTGTCGTTCGGCGCCGGGCTTAAAACGGAGTTCTCCACGATCAGCGGAACGGTATTTTACGAGGGGAGATCGGAAGGGCCGGTTCGGGTGGAAGCGTTCGACCGGCCTCAGTTCGCGCCGCGACCGGCCTATTCGACGCGAATCTCGGGGCCCGGCCCGTACGAGGTGAAGATCCGGCCGGGGGCGTATTACCTGCGGGCCTTTGTCGACCGGAATGAAAACGGGAATTGGGACGAGGGCGAGCCGATCGGCGTTTATCAGGCGGGCGCCGCCCTGGTGATCCCTCCCCTTGCTTTTAAAAATGGAATTGATATCCGGATCGATCCCGAACAGCGGAGCGAATCACTTCAAAAAAAGGATGAGTAAGCGTTAACGTCCTCAGTCGGAAAGGTTAGGAGGGAGGTTCATGGCGATAAGGAAAAAGTATGTTTACTTCTTCGGAGACGGCCGCGCCGACGGACGGGGAAATATGAAGGATCTCCTGGGAGGAAAAGGGGCCGGCTTGGCGGAAATGACCCGGCTGGGGATTCCGGTTCCGCCGGGGTTCACCATCACGACGGAGGCGTGCGTCGCCTATTTTAAAAACAAAAAATCATACCCAAGTGGGATGTGGGAAGAGGCCCTGGCCTCCTTAAAGAAAGTGGAGAGGTTGATGCGGGCGGGGTTCGGGGACCCTCAAAATCCGCTCCTGGTCTCGGTTCGATCGGGCGCCAAGGCGTCGATGCCGGGAATGATGGACACCGTTTTAAACCTGGGATTGAACGACCGGACCGTGACGGGGCTGATCAAGAAATCCCAAAGCGAGCGGTTCGGCTACGACGCGTACAGGCGCTTTGTCTCGATGTTTGGGAGCGTGGTCATGGGAGTGAAGCGGGACAGGTTTGAAAAGGCGCTCGAAGAGAAAAAAAGCGTCTTGGGAGTCCATTCGGACACCGATCTGACCGCCCCCGCCCTCATGGAACTCGTCGGCGAGTTTAAAAAAATCATCCTGAATGAAACCGGAAAGGCGTTTCCGGACGACCCGTTTGATCAACTCCGTCTCGGGATCGACGCCGTCTTCAACTCCTGGTTCGGCCAGCGGGCGGCGACCTATCGAAGGCTCAATAACATTCCGGATGACTGGGGGACGGCGGTCAGCGTGGTGGCGATGGTCTTCGGAAATCTGGGGGAGACCTCCGGGACCGGCGTCGCCTTCACCCGCGATCCGGGGAACGGCGAAAGGCGGTTCTTCGGGGAATTCCTTTTCAACGCGCAGGGAGAAGACGTCGTAGCGGGAATCCGCACCCCTCTGCCGATCGGCGCGCTGGGGGAAAAGCTTCCATCCGCCTACCGCCGGCTCTTATCGATTTATAAGAAGTTAGAACGGCATTATCGGGACATGCTCGACATCGAATTCACGATCCAGGAAGGAAAGCTCTACATGCTTCAGACGCGGGTCGGCAAGCGAACCGCGGCGGCCGCCATCAAGATCGCCGTCGATATGGTGAAGGAGAAGTTGATCGACAAAGAGACGGCGCTTCTTCGCGTCGATCCCGCCCAATTGGACCAACTCCTCCATCCGATGATCGACCCCAAGGCCAAAGTTCAGATTATCGCGAAAGGGCTTCCCGCCTCGCCCGGCGCGGCGATCGGCAAGGTGGTCTTCAGCGCCGAAGAGGCCGAGCATATGGCGGAGCGTCACGAGAAGGTCATCCTGGTCCGGGCCGAGACCTCGCCGGAGGACATCGGCGGAATGCACGCCGCCGAGGGGATCCTCACCGCCCGCGGGGGGATGACCTCGCACGCGGCGGTGGTGGCCCGCGGAATGGGGAAATGCTGCGTCGCCGGATGCGGCGCCATCTCCATCGATGAAGAGAAAAAGCTCTTTACGATGGGGAGCCTCACGGTGAAGGAGGGGGACTTCATCACGTTGAACGGCTCGACCGGGGAGGTGATTCTCGGCCGGGTGGAGCTGATTCAGCCGGAGCTGAGCGCCGCGTTCAAGACGTTGATGGGATGGGCCGATTCCGCGCGGACCTTGAAGGTCCGGGCCAACGCCGACACTCCGAGGGACACGCGGGTGGCCCGGGGATTCGGGGCGGAGGGAATCGGGCTCTGCCGGACCGAACATATGTTTTTCGAGGGGGACCGGATCAAGGCGGTGCGGGAGATGATCCTGGCCGACACCACGGAAGGGAGAAAGCGGGCGCTCGCCAAGCTTCTGCCGATGCAAAAAGGGGATTTCATCGCCATCTTCAAAGAGATGAAAGGATTGCCGGTGACGATCCGTCTCCTGGATCCGCCGCTCCATGAGTTTCTTCCCCACACGGAGGAGGATTTGGCGGAGCTTTCCCGCGAGATGGGGGTTCCGCTGGAGCTGCTCCGGTCCAAGAACAAAAGCCTCCATGAATTTAATCCGATGCTGGGGCACCGCGGCTGCCGGCTGGCGATCACCTATCCCGAAATTTACGAGATGCAGGTCCAGGCCATCTTTGAGGCCGCGTGCGAGTTGAACCAGGAGGGGTTGAAGGTCATCCCCGAGGTGATGATCCCCCTGGTCGCCCATGTCAAAGAGCTTTCGGAGATGAAGGCGCTCTGCGTCCAGACGGCCCAAGAGGTGATGACCCGTTATAAGAAGAAAATCCCCTATTCGATCGGGACGATGATCGAGCTTCCGCGCGCCGCCCTGGTGGCCGACCAGATCGCGCAGGAGGCGGAGTTCTTCTCCTTTGGGACCAACGACCTGACCCAAACGACCTTCGGACTGTCGCGCGACGACGCGGGAAGATTCCTTCCTGAATATACCAAAAAGGGAATATTGGCCCAGGACCCGTTCGTGGCGATCGACCAGGAGGGGGTCGGTCTTCTGATGCGGATGGGGGTGGAGAAGGGGAGATCGACCCGACCCCATATGAAGATCGGCATTTGCGGCGAGCATGGCGGAGAGCCGACCTCCGTGGAGTTCTGCCACCGCATCGGCCTCGATTATGTCAGCTGCTCCCCCTTCCGGGTTCCCATCGCCCGCCTGGCCGCCGCGCAGGCGCGGTTGAAGGAAAAAGACCGGAAGAAGGGGAAAGACGCGGGACACCGGGCGACCGTCTGATCGGTTATTCCGGCGGAACGGAAAGGTCGTAAAATGAAGGTTCAAGCCGTTTGGGCGGTTAAAGTTCCGCCGGATGAGGAAGCGGAGGATCTCCACGAGTTTTTTCTCTATTGGTACCGTTTCGCCGAAAATCGATCCGACATCGAGCCGTCCTTGCGACCGTCGGCGAAACCGGCGATTTGGATTCGGTTCGGCCGGGCGTCCCATCTGGAGCGGATTCGAGACGGTTTCCCGGAGGCGAAACTTGGGCCCGGCGCTTCATTCAATGAGGCGTTGATCTTCGCGGAAGAGTGGGCCGGGGCGTTGAAGCTGAAAGAGAAAGTGTTCAATCTGCTTGGAGAAGAAGAGGGAAACGATGAGATGAGTGATGTCTTAAAGGAAGATACGATGGAGGATATTTAATACAGACGAAATAACAAATGTGACGTTTGTCTTGTAGGGGCGCGCCTATGTGCGCGCCCTGGGCGGACACGCAGGTCCGCCCCTACAAACCCCGCCGTTTTTATGTAAGCCCGCCCACGGCGGTTTCTCACGGGATGTCCCCCTTCCATCCGCTGTGAACCAGGATCAAATTCGCGCGACCTTCAAAAACGGGATATTGACGATAGAAATTCCGAAGTCGAAAGAGGCGGTTGGAAAAGAGATCAAGATCGAGGCGAAATAGAACGGCGCCTTGAGAATTGACATCTTGGAGCGCTCGCTTATATAGTATGGGTCATGTCGGATCGATCAGACCGTGATTATATGAAGCGGGCGCTCCGTCTCGCCCGGAAGGGAAAGGGAAAGACCTCTCCGAACCCCCTGGTGGGGGCGGTGGTCGT
>DATDON010000033.1:0-4416 GCA_035293225.1 Candidatus Manganitrophaceae bacterium | reverse complement strand
AAATCGACAACGGGGTGAGGGAATCGAGAAAATGTTTGACGACGATCTCTTGGTCTTCGCGGAGGCCGGTCAAATTGATCTTCTCGTTCCATCGCTTCAGCTCCGCAAGATAGAACAAGAGGGCGGAGAGCCGGCCGGTGGAGAGGGGGACGCCGAGCCGCTTCGCCCCTTCGGCCAACAGCGCGTCGACTTCTTTTTTCGGGGCGACCTTATCCCTCACATGCGCTGTCCCATCCTGGAGGGCCGGCGAGAGCCTCCCCTTCCTCCCGGCGCTTCCGCTCCAGCGCGATCATCAAGATCGAAATCGCGGCCGGGGTCACCCCTGAGATCCGGGAGGCCTGCCCGAGCGATCTCGGCTGAATCTTCTTCAACTTCTCCCGAACTTCCCGCGAGAGTCCGGGCGTCCCCTGGTAGTCGAATGTCGGAGGGATCTTCCTCCCCTCCATCTGTTTTAACCGGGAGACCTGAGAGAGCTCCCGTTGGATATACCCCTCGTATTTGATCTGAATCTCCATCTCCTCGGCGATCGTCGGATCGGCGCGCCCTTCCAGACCAAACATTTCGATGATCTCCTCATAATGGACTTCGGGACGCTTTAAAATCTGCGCCACCGTCGCGGAGGGGAGAACCCCGCGGATCCCATTCTCTTCCAGCCTTTGGAGCCCTCCGGGGAGGGTTCGGACCGGGGTCTCGAAAAGCCAGGCCCGCTCCCGATCGATCCGCTCTTTTTTGGCGAGGAGACGCTGATATCGCCGCTCCGGCAAAAGACCGACCCGGTATCCTTTTTCCATGAGTCTCAAGTCGGCGTTGCCGTGCCGGAGCAGGAGCCGATGCTCGGCGCGGGAGGTGAACATCCGATACGGCTCCTCCGTCCCGAGGGTGACCAGATCGTCGATCAGGACGCCGATATAGGCGTCGGACCGGTCAAGGAGGAGGGGCGGCTCGTTCTTGATCTTCAAGACCGCGTTGATCCCGGCCATCAGCCCCTGGGCCGCCGCCTCTTCGTAGCCCGACGTTCCGTTGATCTGCCCCGCGTGGTAGAGATTCTCGACCGGTTTCGTCTCCAGGGTCGGATGGAGCTGAATCGGCGGGACGTAATCGTACTCGATCGCGTAGCCGGGCCGAAGCATCCGGACCCGCTCCAGGCCCGGAATGGTTCGAACGAAGGCGAGCTGGACCTCTTCGGGCAGGCTGGTTGATATCCCGTTAGGGTATACAACCGACGTGCTTTTCCCCTCCGGCTCCAGAAAAACCTGGTGCCTCGGGTGATCGGCGAACTTGACCACCTTGTCCTCGATCGACGGGCAATAGCGTGGCCCGATCCCGGTGATAACCCCCGAATAAAGGGGGGACTCTCCCAGACGCGCCCGGATGATGTCGTGTGTCTTCTCATTCGTATAGGTCAAATAACAGGCGACCTGATCAACCTCCAGCCGCTCCGTGGCGTAAGAAAAAGGGGTCGGCGGCTGATCACCCTGCTGGGGCGCCAGTCCTGAATAATCGATTGTTTGACTTTCAAGGCGCGGCGGGGTCCCCGTTTTCAGCCGTCCCAACGTAAAGCCCAACTTGATCAGGCTTTCGGAGGCCTTTTCGGCCGGCGCCTCTCCCATTCGCCCCGCCGGAAATCGACGCTTTCCGATATGAATCAGACCGCGGAGAAAGGTCCCCGTCGTCAGGATGACGGCGGAGGCGCGAAAAGGACTCCCCCCTTCTAAGAGGACCCCGACCGCGCGCCCTTCCTCTACCCAAAGTCCTTCAACCATTCCCTCCACCACCGACAAGTTCGACTCGTTTAAAAGGGTTTCGGTCATGACGCGCCGGTACGCTTCCCGGTCCGCCTGAGCCCGAAGGGCTCGGACGGCGGGCCCTTTCCGGGTATTGAGCATTCGAAATTGGATCCCGGCGCGGTCGATTGCGCGGGCCATCTCCCCTCCCAGGGCGTCGATCTCCCGAACGAGATGCCCCTTCGCGATTCCGCCGATCGCCGGATTGCACGACATCTGCCCGATATTGTCCATCTTGATCGTGAAGAGGAGGGTCTTGGCCCCCATCCGGGCGGAAGCGAGCGCCGCCTCACATCCGGCGTGACCCGCTCCGACGACGATCACATCAACAACCTTTTCCACTATTCTCCCTTGACCGCTCGCTTCGTTCCTGCGGGTGATGTTCCACGTGGAACACTTCCGTCTATTCTCATAAATGTTCCACGTGGAACATTCTATTTGCCGATACAAAACCGGTTGAAGATCTGATCTAATATTTCATCTGTCGTGGTCTCTCCGACAATCTCTCCGAGAGAATCGACCGCTTCTCTCAGATCGACCGCCGGAAACTCCGGAGAAAGCCCCTTTAACAACGATGTCAGGGCGCTATCGAGGGCTTTCTCAGACCTTTCCAGGGCATTCCGATGGCGAAGGAGGGCGATCAGCGGCCGCTCTGTCTCGGGTCGAACAGAAAAGAGACGCTTTAAGGTTTCTTTCAACTCCTGGACCCCCTCTCCGGTCAAGGCCGATATCTCGATCACCCGATCCCCCCCTCTCTCCAAGATCGGGCCGAGATCGATCCGCCTGGGGAGGTCCGACTTATTGAGAACGATAATTTTTTCAAAAGATCGCGTCTTTTCGAGCAACTCCTGATCTTCCGGCTCCAGTGGCGCGCTGGCGTCGAGGAGACAAAGGGCCAGGTCGGCATTTTTTAACGCCTCCGCCGCCCGGCGGATTCCTTCAATCTCGATCGGATCGTCCGTCTTACGATAACCGGCGGTGTCGACGATCTTTAAAGAAAGCCCTTCGAGAGAGATCCACTCCTGTAGGAGATCGCGGGTCGTCCCCGGGATCGGGGTGACAATGGCGCGGTTTTCTTCGAGGAGGAGGTTCATTAAACTCGATTTTCCGACATTCGGACGGCCGAGAATGATCGCGCTGACCCCCTCTCGGATACGCTTCCCCTTTTCATAGTCGGCCAGAAACCCCCTCATCTCTTTTAAAACCTCTTCTATCCGGCGGGAAAGTTGGTCGGACGAGCAAAGCTCGATCCCCTCCTCCGAGAAATCGATCGACCCCTCCAATTGAGCCAAAATATTCAAAAGCCGCTCCCGCATCGCTTCAATTTTTTCGGACAACCCCCCTTTTAACTGGCTGAGCGCCCAGAGAGCTCCTTCCCGGCTTTGAGCAGAGATCATCTCCATCACCGCTTCCGCTTGAACAAGATCGATCCGGCCGGAGAGGAAGGCGCGCCGTGTAAATTCTCCCGGTTCGGCCAATCTCGCCCCCTGATAAATCAGCAAGGATAAGATTCTTTGAAGCGAAATCGGATTTCCGTGCGCCTGGATCTCGACGACATCCTCTCCGGTATAACTGCGCGGGGCCCTCATCACGAGAAAAAGAGCTTCATCGATAACTTCTTGAAGGGCCGGATCGAAAACAGCGCCATGATGCGCGGTATGGGTCTGAAACGTTAGAATCGACCCTTTTCCCTTAAAAAGAGGATCTACGACAGCAAGCGCTCCGGCGCCGCTGACCCGGATCACGCCGATCCCCCCCATCCCGATCGGGGTGGAAATGGCGCAGATCGTATCATCCCCCCCTTTTCTTGTTTTCATGACGACCTCTAAGCAGGTAGTGCAGTGAATCTAACACTTCTTTATACATCAATGACTCGTATGAACATTCCCTCTTCCGCCGAAAAAACTCCCTACCTACCCCAACCCATCCTCACCCCAACCCTCTCCCTGAGGGAGAGGGAGTTTTTAGGTGTTTAGGATCACTCCTTTATGTAAAGCTATTTATGATTCATAATAGTAGTTGAAAAAGTATCTATTTGCGCGTTAGGCCGTCTGTGTATTAGATGCCCGTTTACGCGAGCATGACAAAAATGTGTTTTTTGACTTTTTACGACCGCATCTTTTTCATGCGGCCCCTTCTCTTGCGGCAGGCCTGCTCTCCATCTTCATCAGATACTGCTGGCCGATACTCAACAGGTTGTTCACAAGCCAGTATAGGACCAGCCCGGAAGGGAAGTTCAAGAAGAAAAAGGTATAAATAACCGGTAGAAAGAGCATCACTTTGGCCTGTGTTGGATCCATGGTCGTCGGTTGTGTCCACTGCTGGATGAACATGGTCGCCCCCATAATAACAGGGAGAACATAATAAGGGTCTTTATCGGATAGATCTTGAATCCAGAGGAGAAAGGGGGCGCGCCTCAACTCGATGGTAGTGTAGAGAATATTAAAAAGTGCAATAAAAACAGGTATTTGTACTATCATCGGCAGACAGCCGCCCACCGGGTTGATCTTGTGCTCCTTGTAGAGATTCATCAACTCTTGGTTCATTCGCGCCTTGTCGTTCGCCCATTTTTTCCGAAGGGCGGCGACCTTCGGTTGGACATCGGCCATCCCCTTCATCGAAAGGAGGCTTT
>DATDON010000032.1:0-5830 GCA_035293225.1 Candidatus Manganitrophaceae bacterium | reverse complement strand
ATCACGATCTCGCTGGGAACCGGAAAGATGGAGCTTTCCATCGCCATCAACAGAACGATCCCGAGATAACCCCAGTCCCGCACCAACTCGAACCAGATCACAACCCATGAATGCGCCATAGTGGATGATTCTACAGGAAGTGATCGGCGCAATCAAATAAAAGGTCAGGGCGCCCCATCCGCCCCTCTTCCTCACCTCAAATTAATCTCGATCGCCGCACGGTCTCTCAAGCGGGCGATGTATTCCTTTTTTTTGGACTCCCCTTTTTGGTCCGTGAGGAGGTCTCGGATCTGCGGCTCCACCTCCTCCGGTTTTTTCCCTTCGAATGCTTCGGCGTGTTCCTGATAATACTTCTCGATCTCTTGAGGGGTCACGAAAATGAAGAGGGATATCCGCTCCTGGAGGAGTTTTTCGACCCAGAGATTCTCGGCGATCTCCTTTTTTAGCTCTTCCAAGGAGATTCCGGTCCGGCGCATCGCCTCCTGGAAGGCCGGGTCGCTTTTAAACCGGTCGCGAATCGATTTTAATTTTCTATCGATCTCTTTCTCGGAAGGCCCCTGCGGGACGAACCGGCGCGCCTCGGCGCGGAGAAGCCGGTTGTCGATCAGGTCCTGAAGCCGCGCGTTGGGGTCTTTTTCCGAGGGGTCGAAAAAGGTCTTGTCGCGCGCGATGTCGGATAAAAAGATAATCTGGCCGTTGACGACCGCCGCGATCCGCTCAACCGGCTCGGCGGCGGGAAGAGGGATCGGCGTATAAATGAGGATGAAAACAGATATCAGAAGCGTCCGTATTTTCATTCCGAATCCAAGATTACGGGATGGGACACTGCATGTGATCGAGAACGACTTGGGTGTGGGTGAGCAGATCGTGCAGCGCCCTTTTCTTTTTTTCAAAAATCGAGAGGAAGAATCCGAACCCCAAAAAGAAGCTCGATAAGAAATAGCCGAACGCGCGGGCCAGCGCCTGGAAAGGGGTGAGCGGCGCCCCTTTGACGCCGACCACCTTGATGCGAACGATCATTTTAGCGGGGGTTTGGCCGCCATGGGCGTGAAAAAAGGTGAAGTAGCCGATGAAGAGGAAGAATCCGGCGGAAATAAAATGGGAGAGGAAAGGAGGGGCCGAATTTTCCGGCGAGAGAATCATCCCGCCGCCGTTGAGCGGCCAAACGATCCCCAACACGCCGGCGGTCAGGAGAATCAGGGATAAAAATCCGAGGATCAGCAGGTCGATCGAAAAGGCGACGGCGCGGCGGACGAATCCCGCCGGTTGGAGGGGCGGCGATGAAAGCGCGGTCTCCGGTTCCGGCAGGGGCAATCCGCTGTCGGCGGTATCGGGGATCGGAGCGGGATCAATGATTTCCACGGGGACCCTCCTTTCGGCTGTTTTCGAGTTCGTATTGGAGGATGGAGAGGGCCGCGAGGCAGGCCGTCTCGGCGCGGAGCGTCCGCGGCCCAAGCGAGACGGGGAGATATCCCTGCCGGGCCGCCTCCTCTACCTCGGACGTCTCCCATCCCCCTTCCGGCCCGATTAAGAGGGCGCCGTGGGACCGGGA
This sequence comes from Candidatus Manganitrophaceae bacterium, assembly GCA_035293225.1. GTDB lineage: Bacteria > Nitrospirota > Nitrospiria > SBBL01 > Manganitrophaceae > DATDON01. The sequence continues at coordinate 4,278 of DATDON010000032.1, read as the reverse complement.
GGTTCGAAGGGCCGGTTCGAGAAGGGGGCGAAGAGGGAGGACCGGCGCCTTTTCCCAGAAGATCAATTTGAATCCGTAGGAGGCGGTCTCGCCGACGAATGCGTGGAGATCGGAAGGGGGGTCGATTTGGGGAATGTCCCAGCGTCCCGATTGCTGGGCCGCTTCCGTGGCGATTTTCATCCAGCGGCCTCTTTGGCGATCGAAGCGCTCCGCCTTGGGCCGGACCTCCGACCGCTTTGACCCCAACGGAGAGATCCGGGAGACCCCCAGCTCGGTCGCTTTCTGGAAGATCCATTCCATCTTTTCCCCTTTCAATAAACCGACCCCCAGCCGAAGCTTGGGGAGCCTCTCGGCAGGGGCGTTTTCTTCCCGTAATATCTCCAAAAGCAACCGCCCGGAATCGCGGCCGACCATTTTCGCAAAGTACCGCTTCGGAATCTCATCGACCAGAAAGAGGGTCTCCCCCTCCCGAAGGCGGAGGACATCTCTTAAATGATGGGCCAGATCGCCTCCGATCACGATCTTTCCCCGATCAATCTGTTCCGAGCGGATAAAATAGACAGGCATGAGAGTCAGGCGGGAGAAGAGACGCCTCTATTCGAATAAATTTTTGACCTTTTCGAAGAGCTTTCCCGAATCGGGCTCAATCAGCTCCCCGCTGACTTTGGCGTATTCTTCCAAGAGCTCTCTCTGTTTGGCGGTCAGTTTGGTCGGGATTTCAAGGGTCACCCGGACCAGTTGGTCGCCGATTCCGTATCCCCGCAAATTCGGAAACCCAAGCCCTTTGAGGCGGAAGACCTTCCCTTCGCGCGTCCCTGGGGGAACCTTGAGGGAGGTCGTCCCCTTGATCGTCGGAACCTCTACTTTGCCCCCCAAGATCGCCTTGATGAAACTGATCGGCGCTTCGTAGAGGATATTGTCTCCGTCCCTCGTAAACTGCGGATGCTCCTGGACGGTGAGGACAACGTAAAGGTCGCCCGGAGGGCCGCCGGCGGCTCCGGCCTCCCCCTCTCCGCTGACTCTCAGGCGGGTTCCGGTCTCGACGCCGGGGGGGATCTTGACCGAAATCGTTTTGTCGCGGGTGGTATAACGCTCCCCTTTGCATTGGGGGCAGACCTCGGTAATAATGCGTCCTTCCCCTCGGCATTGATTGCAGGTCCGGCTGACGGTGAAAAGCCCCTGCTGAAAACGGAGCTGGCCGGTTCCCCCGCAGGTCGCGCAACTCTTCGTGGCGCCCCCCTTCGCGCCGGTCCCTTTGCAGCCTGAACAGGGCTCGGGCCGACGGAGTTTGATCTTCGCCTCTTTGCCGAAGATCGCGTCGTCAAAGGTGACGGTCATGTTGTAACGAAGGTCGTTCCCGCGTTGCGCCCTCCTCCGGCCGCCGCCCCCGGGGGACGCCCCGAAAAACTCTTCAAAGATGTCACCGAAGATGTCGGAAAATCCGCCCCCTTGCCTGAAGTCGAACCCTCCGGCGCCCGCGCCTGCTGGGCCCGCATGGCCGAAGAGATCATAGCTCTTCCGCTTCTCCGCGTCGGCGAGAACGCTGTACGCCTCATTGATCTCTTTGAAATGTTCTTCGGCGCCTTTGTCTCCCGGATTCCGGTCCGGATGGTGCTTGAGGGCCATCTTCCGGTAGGCCTTCTTCATATCTTCTTCAGAGGCGGTTCGTTCCACCCCTAAAATTTCGTAGTAATCTCTTTTCGCGGCCATGAACTCCTTCTATTAAATAAAGAGAGGGGGTAGGGCGCCCCCTATCCCCTCTCTTTATTTCTTATTTTTATCGGTCTCTTCGAATTCGGCGTCCACCACATTCTCTTCGGTTTTTCCCGGTTTCCCGTCGCCCCCTTCGGCTCCGGCGCCCGGTTGACCTTGCGCCGTCTTTTTGTACATCTCTTCCGCGAGGTGATGCGAAGCCTTCTGGAGTTCGGAGACGGCCGATCGGATTCCGTCCGGATCGTTCGCCGCCATTGCGCTCTTGCAAGCGGCGATCTTTTCCTGAATCGTGGTCCGCTCTTCCTGAGCGACTTTATCGCCGAATTCGGCGAGCGATTTCTCTGTGGCATAGATGAGATTATCGGCCTCGTTCCGGACTTCCACCAGCTCTTTTTTCTTTTTATCTTCGGCGGCGTGGGCCTGCGCGTCTTTCACCAGCTTATCGATCTCATCTTTACTGAGGCCGCTGGAGGCGGTGATCCGGATCGATTGCTCTTTCTGCGTCGCCATATCTTTCGCGGAAACATGAACGATCCCGTTCGCGTCGATGTCGAACGTCACCTCGATCTGGGGGACGCCGCGCGGCGCCGACGGGATGCCGACCAGATCAAATTGGCCCAAGAGTTTGTTGTCCTGCGCCATCTCCCGTTCTCCTTGACCGACCCGGATCGTGACGGCGGTCTGGCTGTCCGACGCGGTCGAGAAGATCTGGCTCTTTTTGGTCGGGACGGTGGTGTTCCGGTCAATGATCCGGGTGAAGACCCCTCCCAGCGTTTCAATCCCGAGGGAGAGCGGGGTCACGTCGAGGAGGAGGACATCCTTCACCTCCCCTTTCAGGACGGCGGCCTGAATGGCCGCCCCGATCGCCACCACCTCGTCGGGATTGACCCCTTTGTGCGGCTCTTTCTTGAAAAATTCTTTCACCACCTGCTGGACCTTCGGCATCCGGGTCATCCCTCCGACCAGAACCACTTCATTGATGTCGGAGCCGCTCATGCCGGCGTCGGCCAGCGCTTTTCTGCACGGTTCGACGCTTCGCTGAACCAGGGAATCGACCAGCTGCTCCAATTTCGAGCGGGTCAGTTTCACCACCAGATGTTTCGGGCCGGAGGCGTCGGCGGTGATGAACGGGAGATTGATCTCGGTCTCCATCGCCGTGGAGAGCTCGATTTTCGCCTTTTCCGCCGCCTCTTTCAAACGCTGGAGGGCCATCTTGTCTTTTCGGAGGTCGATTCCGTATTCTTTTTGAAATTCCCCGATCATCCAGTCCATCACGGCAAGGTCGAAATCGTCGCCGCCGAGATAGGTGTCGCCGTTGGTCGATTTCACTTCAAAGACCCCTTCTCCGATCTCCAGGATAGAGATATCGAAGGTTCCTCCGCCGAGGTCGTAGACGGCGATCTTCTCGTCTTTCTTTTTGTCAAGCCCGTAGGCGAGCGCCGCCGCGGTCGGCTCGTTGATGATTCGGAGGACGTTGAGCCCCGCGATCGAGCCGGCGTCTTTGGTCGCCTGCCGCTGGCTGTCGTCGAAGTAGGCCGGCACGGTGATCACCGCTTCGGTAATCTTTTCTCCGAGGAAATTCTCGGCGTCATGCCGCAGCTTCTGCAGGATCATCGCGGAGACTTCCGGCGGGCTGTATACCTTTCCCTGAATCTCAACGTGGGCGTCCCCGTTGGGGGCCTTCACGACTTTGTACGGAAGACGTTTCATCGCCTCCTGGACCTGCGCGGAGTCGAATTTCCGCCCCATCAATCTCTTGATCGAGTAGATGGTGTTCGTCGGATTGGTGACCGCCTGCCTGCGGGCGATTTGGCCGATGAGGCGCTCTCCCTTATCGGTGATGGCGACCACCGACGGGGTGGTGCGGTTCCCTTCCGCGTTGGGGATGACCTCCGGATCTCCCGCCGTGACGACGGACATGCAGGAAAAGGTCGTTCCCAGGTCGATGCCGATGACTTTTGCCATTTTTTCCTCCTTTAAAAATCTGTTCCTTCACATGCAGTGTCCCATCCCGTCGCCTTGAGGGGGAGCTTTCTTCTTGGAGACCACCACCAAAGAAGGGCGTAGAACACGGTCATTCAGAAAATATCCCTTTTGAGTCTCTGAAACCACCCGGTCTTCTTCCGCGCTTGAACCCTCTTCCGACTCGACCTGCCCGATCGACTGATGAAGGAGAGGATCAAACGGTCGATTCAAGCTTTCAATCGGGGTGACCCCGAATTTTCCCAAGCCGGAAAGGATCTGTTTGTAGATCAACTCCAGTCCTTCGACCATTTTATCGAAATCGTTGGTTTCCTTGGCATGGGAGAGGGCCCGTTCGAGGTTATCGACGACCGGTAGAAGCTCCTTGATCAGTTTTTCGTTGGCGAACTGGGCCTGCTCCAGCTTTTCTTTTTGAGCCCGTTTCTTGTAATTTTCAAAATCGGCCAGCGTCCGAAGGTACCGGTCATACGCCTCTCTCGCCGTTTGATCTTTTTTTTCAACTTCAGCGCGCAGCGATTGAACCAGGGCCTTTAACGATTCGCCGCTCTCCGCCGGGGGCGCCTCCGAGGAAAGCGGCTCGGG
>DATDON010000031.1:0-5130 GCA_035293225.1 Candidatus Manganitrophaceae bacterium | reverse complement strand
AAAAGTGAGGTGGCCGAGCCGCCCGACTGGCTAGGCGTGAGGAGCGCGCATACCCTTTGGTATGTAAGCGACGAACAACAACGCCAGTCGGGATGGATCGCCCGCCGAACTGCGCCAGTTATTTTGTCGCGGCTCCTAAAGGGTCGCCGAACGCCTGTAAGTTCCCCTTTTCCCTTGACAATCCCTCCTCGTTTTAATAACATATATAAGATTTAGCCTAAGATAGGCGCGTAGCTCAGGGGTAGAGCGCTTGCTTGACACGCAAGAGGTCGGCGGTTCAAGACCGCCCGTGCCTACCATGGCGCTCTGCGGCTCTGTTGTGAAGTTTGCGCGATAAGGATACCCATTAGAAGGCATCACGGCGCATTGAGATGATGCCTTTTATTATTTCTACCCTGCGGGGAGAGCAAGCGGCGCGAGGTTCTTCGGAGCCGTCCTACAGGAAGGATGAACGGATTTTTTATGAAGGAAGTGGTTCTTCGGTTTGAAGGAATGCCTGAAAAAAAATTCGCCGAAGGGACCTCGTTTTTAGAGGCGGTCCGGACGATCGGGAAGATGAAAGAGGTGATCGCCGTCCGGGTCAACGGACAATTGAAGGACCTCTCCGCGAAGGCCGATCAAGACGCGGAGGTCGCGTTGTTGACCTTCGATTCCCCCGAAGGGAAAGAGATCTACCGGCACAGCTCCGCGCATCTGATGGCCCAGGCGGTGAAGGAGCTTTACCCTTCGGCGAAGATGACGATCGGCCCCTCGATCGAAGAAGGTTTTTATTACGATTTCGATTTCGAGCGCCCCTTCACTCCCGAAGATATCGAAAAGATCGAAGCGAGAATGATGGATATTATCAAACGGGATCTTTCCATCTCCCGCATGGAGCTTACAAAAGAGGAGGCGATCCGGCTTTTCCAAGAGCGGGGAGAGCCTTACAAGGTCGAGCTGATCGAGGAGATTCCGGTCCCTCCGATCAGCGCCTACCGGCAAGGGGACTTTGTCGATCTCTGCGCCGGGCCGCATGTTCCATCGACTGGAAAAATAAAAGCGATCAAGCTGATCTCCAGCGCCGGGGCGTATTGGCGAGGAAGCGAAAAGAACAAAATGTTGCAGCGTATCTATGGATCTTCTTTCTCTAGGAAAGAGGATCTGGACGCGCATCTTAAAAAATTAGAAGAGATCAAAAAACGAGACCATCGGAAATTGGGGAAAGAGCTCGATCTCTTCTCCGTCTCGGACGAGGTCGGCGCCGGTTTGGTCCTCTGGCATCCGAAGGGGGGGATCATACGAAAGACCCTGGAAGATTTCTGGCGGGAGGCGCACCTTAAAAACGGCTACGAACTCGTCTTCACCCCCCACATGGCGCGTCTCGATCTTTGGAAACAGAGCGGCCATTTGCAATTCTATAAAGAAAACATGTACGCTCCGATGGATGTGGACGGGATTCCATACGAGATCAAACCGATGAACTGCCCGTTCCATATCATGATCTATAAATCGCGGCTCCGGAGCTATCGGGACCTCCCCTTCCGGTGGGCCGAGTTGGGGACCGTTTACCGGTATGAGCGATCGGGGGTTTTGCATGGACTGCTTCGGGTGCGCGGGTTTACGCAGGACGACGCCCACCTTTTCTGTCGGCCCGATCAGATCGAAGCCGAAATTTTGAAGGTCCTCGACTTCGTGACCTATGTTTTAGGGACCTTCGGTTTTAAAAATTATGAGATATACCTCTCGACCCGCCCCGAAAAATTTGTCGGCGGGCTTGACCGATGGGAACAGGCGACCCAAGCGCTCGAGAGCGCTTTAAAGAAAAAAGGGCTCTCCTATCAGATTGATCCGGGGGAAGGTGTTTTTTACGGCCCGAAGATCGACATGAAGATTAAGGATGTGTTGGGCCGTTCTTGGCAATGCACGACGATTCAGGTCGATTTCAACCTCCCCGAACGATTCGCCATCACCTATCGGGGAGAGGACGGACAGGAGCATCAGCCGATTATGATCCACCGGGCGTTGATGGGCTCGATCGAACGCTTCTTCGGGGTTCTCATCGAGCACTTCGCAGGGGCCTTTCCGACCTGGCTGGCGCCGGTCCAGGCGAAGGTGATGCCGATCACCGAGCGGCAGAAAGAATACGCCGGTCAGATTCAGAATCACCTTCAGGAGATCGGCGTCCGGAGCGAGCTGGACGACCGCAATGAAAAAATCGGCCTGAAGATTCGCGAAGCCCAAATGATGAAGGTCCCCTATATGCTGGTGGTCGGCGACCGGGAGGCGGCCGACCAGACGATTTCCGTCCGGAACCGGAGCGGGGAGAGCGCCGGCATGACCTTGGAGGCGTTTATTCAAACGATTCAGAGAGAGACGGCGGCCCGAAGCCACTCCTAAGGCGTCCGGCCGGCCCCTCGGATCTATCAACGGATCTATCAAAAGGAGGTTTTTTTATCGCTGCAAAATTGAGAGTGAATTTGGAAATCCGCGCGCGGGAGGTTCGCGTCATCGGGCCCGAAGGGGAGCAGATCGGAATTATGGCGACGCGCGACGCGATCAAAAAAGCGGAAGAGGTCGGGTTTGATCTGGTAGAGGTCGCTCCGACCTCCACCCCTCCGGTCTGCCGGATTATGGACTTTGGAAAGTATAAGTACGAGCAGAGCAAGAAGGATCATTCCGCCAAGCAACATCAGAAAGGGACCCACATCAAAGAGGTCAAGCTCCGCCTTTACACGGGAGAGCATGACCTCGACTTTAAAGTCCGGCATGCGAGAGATTTTTTGGAATCGCAAAACAAGGTGAAGGTGACGCTGATGTTTCGGGGGCGGGAAATGGCCTATCAGCAAAAAGGAAGGGAAATCATGACCCAGATTCAACAAAAACTTCAAGAGGTCGGGCAGCCGGAATATCCGCCTAAAATGGAGGGGAACAACATGGCCATGATTCTCATACCGAAATCGGCGAAGGAGAGTAAATGAAAAGAGCGAAATTGAAAACGCATCGGGGAGCGGCCAAACGGTTTAAGATCACCGGCTCCGGCAAGGTGATGCGAAAGCAGGCGGGAAAGAGACATCTGTTGAGCGGCAAATCCCCCCGGCGGAAGAGGAGTTTAGAGAGCGGCGTCCCGGTTCATCCCGGAGAGGTCCAAGCGATCGAGCGATTGCTTCCGTACGGAAATTAAATTTCAACTCCCCTCACCCTCCTTCCAAAGGAGGGCCGGAGGAGAGGAGCATTGTATTAAAATATAAGGAGTCATTAACATGCCGAGAGCAAAAGGGGGCCCCAAGACCCGACAGCGACGTAAAGGCCGTCTTAAATTGGCCAAGGGTTATTACGGGGCGAAAAGCAAATTATTCAGAACCGCCACCGAAGCGGTCGACAAATCGCTTCTTTACGCTTACCGCGATCGCCGTGCGAAAAAGCGCAATTTCAGAAATCTCTGGATCGCGCGAATCAACGCCGCCGCGCGAAGCCATGGAATCACCTATTCTCGATTCATGGAAGGATTGAAGAAAGCAGGGATCACGCTGAATCGCAAGGTGTTGGCGGAGATCGCCGCTCATGACGCGACCGGATTTAGTCGCATCATCCAAGCGGTTCAAGCGAAAGTAAAGGCCTAACCCGGCATAGCCGGAACCAAAGACGTTAATCGTTATTCGTTAAACGTGATTCTTTTCCGACTAAAAGCGTAAAATCGAAAGAAGAGAGGGGCGATCTCTTTCCGAAGAATCGCCCCTCTCTTTATTTCTGAAAGAGCCCGGAAGAAGAGGGCCGTTCCGGCGATCCGACCGGGCCGACTTCGAATTCGAACGCCGCGACGGGCATTCCGATCTGCCAGCGGGTAAGGACCTCCGGATGGATCTCTCCGATCAAGCCGATTTCGCGCTCCCGGGCGACGATTTTCCCGGCGCGCCCTTCGATAAAGGTGGGGTGAGAGACCGATTCCAGCCGGTATTTCAGCGACAAGTTAAAGAAGATCGCCTCCAGGACGGCGTGCAGCTCCGAAAAATTCGCGGCCGGATGGCTGATCATCGCGGCCAAGAAAACCGAGGTCTCCGTCTCTTCTCCCGAAAGGGAAAGCCTCGCCGCTTCTCCGACCTCAAAAATCCGGTGGGGATAAAACGCCTTGGAGCCGGCGCATTCAACCCGGAGGAGGGAAGGGAGGAGCGATGCGCGAAGGGTCGAGAAGCGCTCGGTCATCGGATTTTCAATTTCGACCAGCCGGCTTTGCGGCCGCTCCCTCTCATGCGACGTCCCATCCTCTCCGAGCCGCTCGATATTCATCCGCTCGATGAACTCTTGCCGCGACCCAAGAATATTTGAAACGATCTCCTGAAAGCCGAACCCGATCATCTCCTCCCTCAACCGGTCGGAAAAGGTCTCCAGGGGGGAGAGCGATCCGACGGTAAAAGTCGAGGGCATCTCCGGCCGAAACGCCCCGTAGCCGCGGCTGATGGCGAAATCTTCGATGACGTCGACCGGATGCATCGTGTCGTCCCGATAGGGGGGGGCGGTCGCTCAGAGGGTTTTCCCTTTCGCGACGACGGCGTAGCCGTAAGATTCAAGAGAGGAGACGGCCTCTTTCACGGAAGTCGCCTCCCCCAAGACCCGCTCGAATTCATCGAGGGGGCAGTCCACCCCGGTTGAAAAGTCGCGCGGCGTTTGGACCACCTTTCCCATCTCGGTGTTTTCAGGAAAATGGATCGCCACCGGATCGATCGTCGCTCCCCGGTCAAAAAGATTGCACGCAAAGATATTCAGCGCCAGCGTCACCATCCTCTGGTCGGTTCCGGTGACCTCGACAAAAAGTTCCGAATCGCCGACCTGGACCTCTCCGATCTCCCGGCTGTTGATGATGGGGGGAAAAGAGAGAATCCGGTCGTCGGCGTCGATGAGAATCGGATAGCGCGCCGCGCCGCGGAGGGTATGGGCGTAGGCGATCCCCTTCGGGTGGCGGGCGAGGATCTCTTCCAGGCTCATCGGCTCCTCGAATCCGAGGGGGATGAACCGGACGGCCTTCGGGTCGGCCGTGTCGTAGCGGACCGGAAAGACGATCTTCGGAAGGCGGTAGAGTCCGATCGAGACCGTTTGACGTTTCCGGCCGAAGATCTCCGCGAGTTTTTCCTGCGATTGGATCAATTGAACGAGGAG
>DATDON010000030.1:0-3419 GCA_035293225.1 Candidatus Manganitrophaceae bacterium | reverse complement strand
CGAGAAACCCTTGCCCAAATGCTCTCACAGGCGCTGACCGGGGCGGGATACCAGGTCGTCCTGGCGAAAGATGGGCGCGAAGGGATCGCGAAAATCCGGGAGGTGAAGCTTGATCTTGTCGTGACCGACTTGAAATTGCCGTACAAGAGCGGACTCGAAGTCCTCCACGCCGTCAAGGAGCAGAACTCTTTCATTCCGGTTATTTTAATGACCGCTTATGGGAGCATTGAAACCGCCGTCAAGGCGGTCAAAGAAGGGGCGTACGATTTTATCACCAAACCCTTTGATCCGGACCATCTGATTCTGCAAATCGAAAAGGCCCTGGAAAAGCAGAGATTGGTGACCGAAAACATTATCCTGAAAGAAAACTTCACAAATCAGCTTCGGTTTCCGAAAATCATCGGAAAAGCTCCCGTGATGTTAAACGTGGTGGAGCAGATGCGAAAAGTGGCGCAAGGGAAAACGACCGTCCTTCTTCGCGGGGAAAGCGGGACCGGGAAAGAACTCTTTGCGCGCGCCATCCATATGCTCAGCCCCCGGAAAGATAAAACATTCGTCGCCATCAATTGCGCCGCCATTCCGCACGACCTCCTCGAGAGCGAACTCTTCGGCCATGAGCGGGGCGCGTTTACCGGGGCGGTCGGAAAAAAAATCGGAAAATTCGAATTGGCCGATAAGGGAACGATCTTTTTGGACGAAATCGGCGAGATGGATCTCTCGCTCCAATCGAAGCTCCTGCGGGTGTTGGAGGAGGATGAGATGATGCGGGTGGGGGGGATCCACAACGTGAAAATCGACGTCCGGGTGGTGGCGGCGACCAATCGCGATCTGACCCAGTCTATCCAGCAGAAAACATTTAGAGAAGACCTCTATTACCGGTTGAACGTTTTCCCCATCTTTATCCCGCCTCTCAGGGAGCGAAAAGAGGACATTCCGGCCCTGGTCGATCACTTTATCTCCTACTACTCCAAAGAAATGAAAAAGGAGATCAAAAACCTCTCGGACGACGCGATGGATATTCTCATGGCCCATCCCTGGACCGGAAATGTGCGTGAGTTGCAGAACTGCATCGAACGGGCGATCATCCTCAGCGATGGAAACGAGCTTCTTCCGGAGCATTTAGGCTTGCGGGCCAGGCCTCAAGGGGACGTTTCATTTAAAGATCTTCCGACCGATGGAACCCTCCAAGAAGTCAGCGCCGCCGCCACCCGTCTCGTGGAGTCGAAACTGATCTCCAAGGTTTTGAAAGAGACGGGGGGGAATAAAACCCGCGCGGCCGAGATCCTCCAGGTCAGCTATAAAACATTGTTGACCAAGATAAAAGAGTATGGTATAGAGAAGTCGGGTCCATCCTGAAGCGGCCTATTCCCTCAACGCATTTCCCTTTCCGCAGGCTCAAATGGTTTTTTCCGAGAAGGGCTACACGATTGTTGAGCTGCTTGTCGTGGTCTCCCTGATCAGTATTTTAACCGCGTTGGGCGTGGTCCATTACGCCGCCCAACTCCCGCGATACAATCTAAACGACGCCGCTCAACGGATAATATCGGATTTAAGGTGGATCCGGCAAAAGGCGATCTCGGAGGGAATGCCAGCCACAATCCAATTCGATCCGATCTCCAAGGGCTACTCCCTCCCCGGGCCGGTGGACCGACCCCTTCCGTCTCACATCCGTTTCGGAGCAAAAGAGGGGACCCCTCCTCCGCCGGATAAATCTCTCCCGCCCCACGGTGTCAGTTTCCAAGGCAATAAGGTCCATTTTCAGCCGAATGGAACGGCGACGCCCGGCTCGATTTATTTAACCAACAGCCCCGCCGGCCGGGATTCCCTCGCCATTTCCGTGAATATGACGGGGCGGATTAAATTGAGTCGGTGGGATGGAAAGAAATGGGATGATTAAAGGTTCGAGCGGTTTTTCCCTGTTGGAAGTGATGATCGCTATGACCATCTTGCTGGTCGGCCTGTTGGGGGTGGTCGGTCTCTTTGAAACCGGCGTGAAAGCGCTCGGCGCCGGGAATAAACGAACGATCGCCTCTCATCTGGCCGAAAATAAAATGGAGGAGATCCGTGCTTCCAATCTCAGATCGCTCGCCGACGGGGAAGACTTTCCAAGCCCCGGGATGACACGACGCTGGACAATCTCGCAAAGCGTGACGCGCTCCAGAATGTGGATCGCGCGGGTGACCATCCTCTGGAAGGAAGGCGGAGACAAAGACCGAGCGTTGACGTTGAAAAGCCTCATCTTCCTTTGATGATTTACGCGATTCGAAATCAAAAAGGGACGACCCTCATCGAATTGATCATTTCGATCGCGATCATGCTTGTTCTTTTCGAAGGATTTTATCAGCTTTTTATCTCGTTATATCAAAGTTATAAATCGCAGGAGGCGATCGCCGAGGCGCAGCAACAGGCCCGCGTCGCCATCGGTTTGGTCGTGAGAGAAATTCAACAGACGGGGTATGATCCGATTGGAACGGCGTTTGAAGATAAAACGGAGGGAAAAGTCCCCGTGGCGAACCCCTCCGGGAAAAACTGCGCTCCGTCCCCTAAGGCCGAACCGATCATGGAAGCGGCGGGGGCCTTTTTCCATTTTTTAGCGGATGTGGGCGAAGACGGAAATTTCTCTCAAGGGAATGATGATATTGGGGAAGAGATTCGTTACGAATGGGTCGGCTTATCCGGGATAAATTCCTGCGGGGACAAGAAAACTCCTTTTACCCTTTACCGGGATACCGGCGGAGGGGCTCAGGAGGTCGCGTCCGATATCGAATCATTTAGCTTCGAATATCGGCTGGAAGATGGAAGCGTTATTTCAGACGGAAGCCTCGATGACGCCGAAAAAAGCTTGGTCAGAAAAATCGTGGTGAGACTGACCGCCCGGACCGACCGGCCGGATCCGAACTACCCATCGAATGGAGGATATCGCACCCGTGAACTCTCTTCGGAAGTTTGGTTGAAAAATAGGTGATGGGAAAAGCTCTTTTAAAAAGTCAAAAAGGGGTCGCGCTCTTTGCGGCGGTGATGATGCTGATTCTCTGCTCCGGCCTCGGTCTGTTGGCCTTTCACGTCTCCACGACGGAGATGCTCATTTCCAATTATGGCGGGGCGGAGCTTTCCACCGCCTATTTGGCCGAATCGGGTGTTGAAGCGGTGATCGGTTGGCTCTCCGATCCGGCCTCCTCTCCCGACCGGCCGAAATTCGAATCGCTGGCGGCGTCAGGCTGTTCCCGTAACCGGGACGAAACCGATTTCAGCGCGAAAGATGATCTTCTTAATGATGTGGAGTCGGGCCCCTTCTCGGAATTGAAAGAGATGGGGAAAATCGTCGATCTCCGTCTTTATAAGTCCTCCAAGACGGGCGGGTTTTGCACGGTCGAAAGTCGGGCGAAGAATGGAAGCGGCGCCGTAAAAATCGTGGTCGT
>DATDON010000029.1:0-2329 GCA_035293225.1 Candidatus Manganitrophaceae bacterium | reverse complement strand
CAAACCGAGCGTCCCGTCCGGGCCGTGTTCGCAGAGGAGGACCACCGTCCGCCGGAAATGGGGGTCGATCAGCGTCGGCATGGCGATCAGAAGTTTCCCTTTAGAAAGTTCAGAATTCATGAGCGCATTCTAACCCGCTGGCGAACCGATGGCAAGGGAAAAGCGGTCTCCATAAATTCGATAATCGATTTCCGGAAAGAGGTTGTCTTTTCCTTCGATCTCTTTCAGGAAGAGCTCATCGATCCGGCCGGCGCCGATCTCCCCGTACAGCCGTGTGAAGCGGGAGAGATGATCGTGGGTCCGTTTGATCGCGTAGGGGACGGCCGTTCCGGTTTTCAGGATAAAGGCCCAATCCGACGCCTGGGCCAGCAGGAGTTCCCGGGCCGCCTGGTTCAGGGCCCGCTCCTGTAGGCCTCCGGCCTCGGGGTATCGATTGGCCAGCTCGACCATTCGTTCGGCGGCCTTATGGAGGTGACGGTAGACCCAATCGTTGCTCCCCTCCAGCCAGACCTCGTTGTATCCTTTATATCCCCAACTGCACATCGGGGGGGTCGCGACCTGGTTCTTCGGATTCTCCCGGAGGTATTCGCTCGGCGTGATCAGGCGGAGGGCCTTTTGATCGTAAGCGATTTTTCGGATGAGGAAATCGATCCACTCCGGCCCCTCGAACCACCAGTGGCCGAAAAGTTCGGCGTCGTAGGGGGCGACGATGATCGGTTTCCGGCCGAGCGCGTCGCGGAGATATTCGATCTGTTTTTCCCGGTTGAACATAAAGTTGGCCGCATGGTCCGCCGCCTTCTCCATCGCCCAGGCGCGGTTGTACGGCTCTTTATGCGCCCCCTTTCCCGTAATCCGATAATATTTAATGCCGGTATTGATCCGGATGCCGTCTTGATGAATATAGGGCTTGATGTAGTCGAAGTCGAGGTCAAACCCCACGTCGCGATAGAAGTCGCGATAGGCGAAATCGCCGGGATAGCCCTCCTCGGCGCTCCAGACCTGTTTCGAAGATTCCAGGTCCCGCGCGAACGCCGCGACCCGCGACCGGGTGTAGATCGGAGCGTAGAGGCCGTACTTGGGGCGAGGGGCGGCGTGGAGGAGGCCGTGAGAATCGACGAAGAAGAATCGGATTCCGGAAGCGGCGAGATGCGCGTCGACCCCCGGGGCGTAACCGCATTCCGGAAGCCAGATCCCGCGGGGGCGCCTTCCGAAATGCCGGGCGTGTTCCCGCGCGCCGATTTCGATTTGCGCGCGAACCGCGTTCGGATGGATCGACATCAGCGGAAGATAACCATGCGTGGCGGCGCAGGTGATCAGCTCCAGCGAACCTTGGTCTTGGAAGGCGCGGAAGGCTTTCAGGATGTTCCGGCCGCACCGGTCGGCGAAAACGGATCGGGCGTTCTTGAATCGCTCCGAGTACATCCGGGCCAGGCCGTGAAACGCCGGCTCCATTCGGGTCCGATAAATCTCTTTTTCCGACAGCTCGATGAGTTGCTCAAGATGGCCGAGGTAGCGCTCTTGCAACAACGGGTCGCTCAACATCGCGGCCAGCGTCGGGGTGATCGATAGGGTCATTCGAAAAGGAACGCCGTCATGTAAAAGCCGGTCGAAGACATTGATCAGCGGGATATACGTTTCGGTAATCGCCTCGAAAAGCCAATCCTCTTCGAGAAAATCGGCGTGTTCCGGATGTCGCACGAACGGAAGGTGGGAGTGAAGGACCAGCGACAAATAGCCTTTTTCCATGATTCAGACTCCTTGATTCAAATCTCTTGAAGGGACGGGAAAAACCCCGATTCCCAAGCCGGGACCTATTTCCTCAGCAAGCTCAAAGAGAAGAGATTCGCCGCCAGGGCCTCCCGGACCTCTCTCTCAATCGGTTCCAGAGGGAGCCGCCTCCCTTCGTCAAATGGGGAGACCCCCTTTTGCTCAAATTCTTCAATCGTCCACCACTCTTCATCCAGGCGATCGGAAGGCCCCGCGGGAGGGGTGTGAGCGAGATTGGACCGACCGATCGTCGCAAATCGCCCCGCCTGCGACTTTACCCCGATATCGATCAGAAACGTCCGGTCGGGCCGCCCGACGTCGATATACCAGTTTCCGATCCGCTGGAATACCTCGATATCCCAAAAGAAGCCGAGATCGGACGAATCGGTCACATCGTAGATCCGGAGGGTCAGCCGCGTCTCGGGGTCGGCGACCCGCTGGTTCCCCTCTCCCAGGCCTTCGGGCGTAACCTCCCAATAGGCGAAAAGCCGCCAGGGGTCTCGGACCAGCGCGACAATGGCGTTGGCGCCATACTCCCGGGGGATTTCCGTGAACGGGGCCG
>DATDON010000028.1:0-4605 GCA_035293225.1 Candidatus Manganitrophaceae bacterium | reverse complement strand
AGCCATAGGGCCCCCTAGACAGTCTATCGGTGGGAATAAATCCATCCCCTAACCTTCCATCACCCATGCTGGCAACCCAGTTGATCGAACCGTGCGGCTTCAATACCTTGACCCCGCCTTGCTTCCCTTTTTCAATATAGTAGTCCACATGAGCGCATAGACACTGTTTCCCGTCGATCTGGTTCGGGAAATAGGTCCGGCAGATGGCGCGTTCGAGCAAACAGTCGTAGTTCAGCGTTATGAAAATAACATCGCTCAGATTTCCCACGTACGGGTAGCGATTTTTGAGGAACCAATCATATTCATCGACTCGTTCAGTAAACGCGTCGTCTACGTGTGGATCGCCCCCGAGAGCCGGCGCAAGGGAATATGCCATATATCGATTCATGGCTTCCAAGAGATCAGAAGCTTCAGGAACGTTATTCGGGTTAGAGCGAGTTTCCTTCAAATGTTCTTGAAAAAGTTTTTTCACCGCTTCTTCATAGGAGGGAGCAACGCTCAATTTTTCCTTTACCTTCTTGATATCACGACCCACACACCCCGGAAAAGGGCTATCAATTTGTCGCTTCGCTTCCAAATATTTGAGGATGTAACGGTGAAGAGAATCCCCCAATGGGGGCCGAGGATTTCTTGCCCCGTGCGAGGCGCCGGCCCCGAATATAACCACTTCTTTCATCGGGAAGGACGGAGTCTCGGGATCAGAACGCTCTTTGGTCTTCATGATCGATACATTCCTCTATCACAAACGTTGTTAGACCAGTCAAGGATCAAATCTTTTCCCTCACGCCGCGCGCGGGCGGGCGGGCGAAAACCGAATTGAGCATTGAGTGCGCCATAAAGCGTTGCGAATCCATGTTCATCCCTTACCACCTTCTTCTCGTAGAGACGACCCGGTGGGTCGTCTCTTAATATCGGCATCTTTCGATCCCTATATCTCTCGATACCGAGGAATTATTTCCGACCTGTAATTTTCCCCATTGTACTCTTTGCAATAAAGACGTCCGCCATACGGAGACGCCCCACCGGGGCGTCTCTACTTGAGGGAGCGTCTCTACCGGTGTTTTCCCCTCGCGATTTTGTAAAACAACAATCCCATGGACGTGGTTCGGCATCATGGCCCATGCATCAAACCGTATACCCGGCCGGACTTGTTCCGTTCTCTGCCATTCCTCTTCAACCAACTTGCCGGCCGGAGAAGGCAGCATTTTCCCATTCTCTATTCGTCCCAAAAAACATTCTCGGTTCTTGGTACAGACGGTTATGAAATAGTAACCATCCGCTGAATAATCCCAATCCCTCAGCCGTGCGGATTCGATACGGTAACGATCTCTGAACAGGGTCATTTTGCCTCTCGGCACATCTCGGCGCGAAAATTATGTTTAAACCCATTTAGCGAAATTTTTCTCTTGCTCCATTACTCTTCTTCTATCGGCCCAATCAATAGCGCGGGCAGAAGCGATTGGTCGATGTTGTCGAAGATACGGGGCACTCAAACGTCCATTTTGCGTGGGTTCTAGGCCAGGGGAATTTAACCGTCATGTTAAAGAAATATCCCTAGAAAGTCAACGAATTGAAACGTAAAGAGGAAAGTAGAACTCCGGCCTTGACAATTTTGCAACGTTCGCATTAATCTGATCCGAGTTCATCTCATAAAAAAAGAAGGCCGATGGAGAAAACGGTAAAAGATCGCCAATATTGGCTGATGAAATCGGAGCCGAGCGTCTTTTCGATCGACGATTTGAAAGCAAGCCGGACAACCTACTGGTCCGGCGTTCGGAATTACCAGGCGCGCAACTTCATGCGCGACCGGATGCGGGTCGGCGACGGCGTTCTCTTCTACCATAGCAATGTCGAGCCGGTCGGCATCGCCGGCTTGGCCGAGGTCGCAAAGGAGGGCTACCCCGACCACACCGCCTGGGATCCGAACGACAAACACTACGACCCGAAGAGCCTTCCGACGAAGCCGATCTGGTTCATGGTGGACATTCAATTTATCAAAAAATGTCGCGAGGTCATCTCTCTTAAAAAATTAAAAGAGATCCCCGCGCTTAAAAAGATGGGGGTCGTCCAAAAAGGAAGCCGTCTCTCCGTCCAACCGGTTCAGACCGAAGAATGGAAGATCATTCTCAAACTGCCGGAGTGGGGCTGAGCAAGTCTGCCTTTTCAAAGGATGGGATTGGTTTTTCTGAATGGGTGTGATATTTTAACGACATGAATTTAAGTCCATTACAACTCGAAAAACTGAGAAATTTAGGCGTCAGCCTTATTTACCTTTTCGGCTCTTACGCGGAGGGAAAAGAGGGACCGTTGAGCGATATTGATCTTGCCGTTTTATTTCATCAGGAGTCCGCCCCCGGCGAGGAAAATATCGGAGGCGCCTATAACGCGCTCTACGATATCTTAACCGATCTTTTTCCCCGGAAGAATGTAGACATCATTTTTTTACAAAAAACGAATCTTGAGTTGCGATTTGACGTCATCACGCATGGAAAGATCCTGTATGAGTCCTCCAGGGAAGACCGGCGCTCCTTTGAAGAAAAAACAACGCTCCTCTACGCCGATTTCAAGCCTCTCTTGAAACTCTTCAACCAGACTCTCTTGCATAGAGCGTGAAGCGATGACCAAAGAATTCATCAAAAGCCAGGCGATTCTTCCCCGTATCGACGGCGTCGAGCAAGACCTGCTGAAATTAAAATCGCTCGGTGAATTATCATTGGAAGAATTCGCCGAAGAAGATAACTTCGTGAAGGGACAATTTTATCTCCGCAGGGCGTTGGAGGGGGTCTTTCATATCGGCTCCCACATCCTGGCGAGAATGCCGGGAGGGAGGGCGGCGGAATACGAAGAGATCGCGATAAAATTGGGGGGAATGGGGATCGTTGAAAAATCGTTTGCCCAGGGAAATTTAAAGAGCATGGCGGGATACCGAAATAGATTGACCCATTTTTACGCCGATGTAACGCCAAAAGAGATTTACAAAATTATTCAGGAACACCTGATTGACTTTAAGGTGTTTTTACAGGCGATCAGAGCGCTTCTGAAAAATCCCGAAAAATTTAATCTGGAACTTAAATAGCGGCATAAAAGGAGCGTCATGGATTTTCTGGTCTCGGGACGGCTGCCGGAGTCGGTTCGGCCCGATCTTTATCGGATCAACTTAAACATCCATCCCGACGAAAAACGATTTTCGGGCGAGGTGACGATCGACGTGAAGATTCAGAAACCGGTCGCGTCGATCACCCTCCATGCCCTCGAGCTGGAGATCGGCCGGGCGGCGGTGAACGGTCAACCGGCCCGCGTGACCTCCGACCCGGCGTCCGAAACCGTCACCCTCGCCCCGCCCCAACCCATTCCCGCCGGAGCGGCAAGATTGACCCTTTCTTTCTCGGGCCGACTGAACCGGCAGCTCCGGGGGCTGTACGAGGCGCGCGCTGGAGGGGAGACCTACGCCTTCACGCAATTCGAGGCGACCGACGCGCGGAGGATGTTCCCCTGCTTCGATGAGCCGGCGATGAAGGCCCGCTTCCAGTTGACCGTCGCCATTCCCTCCCATCTGTCCGCCCTTTCGAACATGCCGGCCGCGAAAATAACTGAAGAGGGAGAGGTCAAAACGGTCGCCTTTGATGAGACGCCGGTGATGTCGACCTACCTCCTTGCCCTGGGGGTCGCCCGGTTGGAATCTAAAGAGATCGACGTCGCCGGAACCCGCGTCGCGGTCTGGGCCGTTCCCGGCCAGCTCCCCCTCGGAGCGTTCGCCCTGAAGGTCACATCGGCCGTTCTGCCGCTGTTGAACGACTACTTCGACCTCCCCTATCCCTATCCGAAGCTCGACCTGGTGAGCGTCCCCGATTTTGCGATGGGAGCGATGGAGAACTGGGGGGCGATCTTCTTCCGCGACTCCCGCCTCCTGCTCGACGAGACGCTCGCCTCCACGGCAACCCAGCGGATCGTCGCCAACGTCATCACCCACGAGATCGTCCATCAATGGTTCGGCAACCTTGTCACGATGGTCTGGTGGGACGACCTCTGGCTGAACGAGGCCTTCGCCACCTGGCTCGCGGTCAAGATCGTCGATCAATGGCGTCCGGAGTGGAACTCTTGGGTGGAATTCCAGCAGGAGAAGCAGATCCCGCTCGGCGTCGACGCCCTGGAGAGCACCCGTCCGATCCGCGCCGAGGTGGCGAACGCGGCGCAAATCGAGGAGATGTTCGACGCCCTCACCTACGAGAAAGGGGCCGCCTGCCTCCGGATGATCGAGCGGTTCCTGGGCGAAGAGGCGTTCCGCGCCGGGATCCGGCGGTACATGAAAAAATACCAGTTTCAAAATGTGACCGCCGAGGCGCTCTGGACGGAGCTTTCGGAGGCCTCCGGCCGGCCGGTCTCCGCGATCGCGCAAGACTGGTTCACGCAGCCGGGGTTTCCGTTGGTGACGCTCCAGGCGGCCGACTCCGACTTCAGGACCCTCACCGTCGAGCAGCGGCGGTTCCACGCCGCCGGCCGGCCTGCGGCCGGAGGGAAGACCCTCTGGTCGATCCCTTTCACGATAAAATCCCGCGACCCCGCCGGGACCCATCTTCATCACGCGCTCCTCAAAACGGAGCGGAC
>DATDON010000027.1:0-3452 GCA_035293225.1 Candidatus Manganitrophaceae bacterium | reverse complement strand
AAGCCGATGGGCGAAGGCACACAGCCCAAGACACCGCTGGTCGTGGAGATCGATAAGGAGAACGTCAAGAAAGACCTCGACGCGCTGGATATCGAAATCCCCGTGCTCACGCCGCGCATCTACCGGGAATACAAGAACCTGGGCAACCTGGATGGGGGGGCGCTGGGGCATCAGCGGGTGGCGTACCGGCAGTTCAGTCCGGAGGAACAGCGGGAGATCGTCTTCAAGGACGTCACCACCGGCGAGGTGACGCACACCACCCTCCTCGACACGGCGGGCATCGCGGATTACCGCAGTGCGATCGGCTACTTTGCGCAGACCATCCTGAAGGATTTGCGGTTGGTCAGCGGCTACGATGTGCTGTACGGCAAAGTCAAAGCCTTTGTCCAGGCGGAGTTGTTTGATCGACCGGTGGAATTGGAAAGCCCCAACACCTTGCGCAACCTCTCGGAGCCGGCTGCCACCAAGACCCTGATCGAGACCTTCAAGAAGGCGATCAACGCCCTCACCGTGCAGGACAAAGGCGACGCCGAAATCCGCGACACCATCAAGCTGCGGCAGACGCGCCCCTTCGTGGCCAGGGATCAGGGCTACCTCATCCCGAAAAAGAGCGTCTTTAACCGCATCATCGGCGACAATCCTTTTGAGCTGCGGTTCGCCCGCTTTCTGGAAGATTGCGACGATGTGGTTTCCTACGCCAAAAATTATACATGGATTAATTTCAAACTGGACTATGTAAAGTCAGACGGTAACATCTCAACCTACACCCCTGATTTCCTCGTCAAGCTGCCAAACATGAGAATTATCATTGTCGAGACCAAGGGGCAGGAAGATCTGGATGTTCCGCTCAAGATGGAACGGCTGCGACAATGGTGCGCGGACATCAACAAGGCACAATCGGCGGTTCATTACGACTACGTATTTGTGGATGAGGAGAGCTTCAATAAGTATCATCCCAAGACTTTTGGGTCTTTAGTTACAAGTTTTAAGGAGTACAAGAACAAGCGATGATGAACGCGATTCCAAAATTCATGGAGGCCCACGCGACCCTCCTGGACCGCTTTCTAACGTCGCCCCAACGCCCGAAGGGGGCGATGACCTACCCGCAACTGGCGGGGTTCCTCTTCAGCATGGCGAACGCGCCGGAGTTGATTCCCCCTTCGGAGTGGATGCCGATCGTCTTCAACGACCAGGATCCCCGGTACGAGACCCGAGGCGAGGCGGAACGGGTCCTCCAGGCCATGATGGCCCTCTACAACGATTGCGGCCGGGAAAGAGCGGAAGGAAGCGCGCCCCTTCCGCCGGGTTTCGTGATTCGACCCCGGCCGCTGGACAACCTGGAGGCCGACGCGCCGCTCAGCCACTGGGCGCGGGGATTCGCGATGGGGTACAGCTATTTCGAAGAGGTCTGGAGCGAACTTGCCCCCGCCGAGCTCGACGAAGAGCTGGGCGCGATTCTGATGGTCCTCACGTTTTTTTCCTCTCCCCGGCTTGCCGACGCGTACTTTAAGGAAGCCAACCGGCCCACGAGTCTGGAGCATCTCGCCGAAACGGTGGTAATGATTTTTCCCGACGCGGCGAACGGATACGCCCGTTTGGGACGCGCCATTTTTCAGGCGACGCTCAAGTTAGACGCTGAAGAACCCGAACCGTCGGGTCACCCGAAGGTCGGACGAAATGATCCGTGTCCGTGCGGCAGCGGAAAAAAGTTCAAAAAGTGCTGCGGCGCAACATAGCGGGATCAAAACGCCATCCCTCAGTTTTTCGAAGTCACCTTTTGGATCGATTTTCCAACCACTGAAATCAGTTTTTCCATCTCTTTCATCGAAATCGACAGCGGCGGCATCAGGACGATGACATTTCCCAAAGGTCTCAGCAACACGCCGCGACGCTTCGCCTCTTGGCAAACCTGCCATCCCATCCGCATTTCAAGAGGGTAAGGGGTTTTTTTCTTTTTGTCGGCGACCAGTTCGATCCCGATCATCATCCCGGCCCGGCGGATCTCGCCGACATGCCGCCATCTCTTCCAGGGGCGCAGCCGCTCTTCCAGGAAGCGAATTTTGGGTTGAAGTTTTTCGAGCGTCTTTTCCTTCTCGAATATCTTCAGGTTCGCAATGGCGGCGGCGCAGCCGAGGGGGTTGCCGGTGTAGCTGTGGCCGTGAAAGAAGGTTTTAAACTCGGAATATTCTCCCAGGAACGCGTCGTATATCTTCTGCGTCGTCAACGTCGCGGCGAGGGGGAGATAGCCGCCGGTGATCCCTTTGGAGATCGCCATCAGATCGGGGGAGACCCCTTCCTGCTCGCAGGCGAACATCGTCCCGGTCCGGCCGAATCCGGTGGCGACCTCATCGGCGATCATCAGGATCTCATATTTGTCGCAAAGCTCCCGGATCCTCTTCAAATAGCCGGGCGGGGCGGTGAGCATCCCGGCGGCGGCCTGGACGAGAGGTTCGATCACCAGACCGGCGATCTCCCGATGATGGCGCTTCATCGCCTTCTCGACCTCATCGGCGCAGGCCATTTTGCACGAGGGGTAAGTCAGGCCGATGGGACAACGATAACAGTAAGGGGCCGGCGCCTGGATCGTTTCAAAGAGGAGCGGCTGATAGGCGCCGTGGAAGAGGTCGATCCCTCCCAGGCTGACCGAGCCGATCGTGTCGCCGTGATAGGCGTTTGTAAACGAGAGGAACTTCCGTTTTTTTTGATCGCCCCGGCGCCGCCAATAGCCGAAGGCGATCTTGACCGCCACCTCCACCGCGGTCGATCCGTTGTCGGAGTAAAAGACCTTGCTCAAGCCGGGCGGGGCGATCTTCAAGAGCCTCTCGGCCAACTCGATCGCGGGAAGATGCGAGAGCCCCAGGAGGGTCGAGTGGGAGATTTTTCTTATCTGCCGGATGAGCGCCGCGTCGATCTCCCTCTTCCGGTGCCCGTGGATGTTCACCCAGAGCGATGAGACCCCGTCGAGATATCGCTTGCCGTCGACATCGGTGAGGGTGGCCCCCTTTCCTTCCGAGATGATCGTCGGTATTTCTTTCTCCCACTCCTTCATCTGCGTGAAGGGGTGCCAAATAAGGGTCTGCGCTTTTTTGATCCGGTCGTTCACCTCTTCGCCTCGGATGAAAGGGTTGAGATACGGTAACTTTACTTTCTGAAAATAGGTATAGTATAATGCGAAAAAAAGATTAAATGAAGGCCCTTGTTCGTCCGGAGCATTTTGCGAATCGGTTCGTCGCCCGGCCTTCTTGATCATGTCAATTTATAAGGAGCGTGAATGTCAAATCGTCCGCATGAAATTCGGCCTAAAAGGCTTGTTTTTTCCGCTTTTTTGCTAATTATCGGCGTTGTCATCGGAATCACCCTGGTCTCCGAGTTCCATCTCATCCCGTCCGGCCGGGCGGTGAATGATCCGCAGAGAGAAAAACCTCCCGCCATCGCCCAGACGGAGCAGACCT
>DATDON010000026.1:0-2808 GCA_035293225.1 Candidatus Manganitrophaceae bacterium | reverse complement strand
ATCGGTCTGGCGAAAACGGCCGGGGGCGCCTACATCGCCCGGGTTGTTCCGACCAATCCGACCCGCGTGGCCAGTGTCATCCGAAAGGCGGTGCTGATCGCCCGAGAAGTCGGCCCGACGTATGTCCAAGCGTATACCTCTTGCAATATCGAGTATGCGATTCCGACGCCGAAAGTGATGGATGACGCGCGGGAGGTCGAAAAAGACCGGTATGGCTTCATGGAATATATGACCGATGACGCCAAAGGCTATTGGGAAAGAATCGAAGCGGAGCGGCGCAAGTTGAAAGCTCCCGTTGAGAAATAATAGGACATCGGAGACGTAGGGGGCGGTTCGCGAACCGCCCCTACCAGAGGAGATCAAAAATGGTTGCGATCGATACCGGGGTAAAGCGGTTTAATATCCGAATGGCGGGCATTGGAGGCCAGGGGGTGGTGACCGCCTCCCACATTTTGAGCAACGGGGTGATCATCGGAAAAGGAGAGAGCACGCTGGTCCCCTTTTTCGGATCGGAGAAGCGGATGGCGCCGGTGGAAAGCTACGTCCGGATCGCTTCAGGGAAAATTTACGAGATCGGCGAGATCATCTACCCTAACATCATCATGATCTTCCATCCCCAGGTGATCACCCATGGAAAGTCGTACACGATGCCTTTTTATTGGGGACTCAAGAAAGACGGGGTGGTGCTGATCAACAGTGAAACCCCCGTCGATATGATCGCCGATCAGAGGCGCGAATTGGAAGAGATGAACGCGAAGGTCTGCTATATTCCGGCGACTAAAATCGCCAACGAGGTCGGCGGCACCGATC
Organism: Candidatus Manganitrophaceae bacterium; assembly: GCA_035293225.1. Lineage (GTDB taxonomy): Bacteria > Nitrospirota > Nitrospiria > SBBL01 > Manganitrophaceae > DATDON01. Next base: position 1,998 of record DATDON010000026.1, on the reverse strand, counting down.
TTGCGACGAACATGGGAATGTGCGGCGCGATCGCCGGAATCATTCAGATGCCCGATTTAAAATCGTTGGAGCAGTCGGTGAAAGAGCGATTTCTCGGAAAAGGATTCGTGGTCTCCGGGGGGACCGCCTCCCTCGATAACGTGATTGAGAAAAAATTCGCTAAAAAAGCCGAGTTGGTGGCGAAAAATTTCGCGGTCGTGAAGGCCGCTCACGATTATGCGGTCGCGCAGGGATGGAATCAATGGCAGAAAGATCGCGTAATCGCCTCGGACAAGCTCGAAAAAGCAGGTGTGAAATAAAGCGGTGTAGGGGCGATTCGCGAATCGCCCCTACATCGCACGGGCCCCACATATAATAGAACTTCTTGGAGGATAACGAATGTATTCAGTGGCGGATATTGACGTCGAAATTTGCAGTTCAACGAAGTGCCGGCTTTGCACGCAATTTTGCCCCGAATCGAACACGATCCTCTATGACTCGGTCCGAAGCACCGCTTATGTGGCGGTCGACCGGTGCAAGGGGTGCGAAATTTGTGTCGGCGTTTGCGACGATTTAGCCAAGCATCACGCCATTAAAATGGTCCCTATGACGGAGCTGAAGAACGGCTTTGAAATCCGCACTGTCGGTTTTAAAGAGACCCTTGTCGAGACGAAATAGGTCGATCAAGCATGTTCTTTCCGGGGCTGATCTAACTTTTAGGTCAGCCTTTTTTATTGGGGCCGGGCGCCGGGGGTCAGGGGCCGGAAATAAGGAGAACGTAGGGGCGATTCGCGAATCGCCCCTACACCGCACGGGCCCCCATATATAATGGAAAGAGAGGCCATATGAACTGTCCAAAGTGCGGCCATGACAACGACCCCTCCCTTGCCTGGTGCGACAAATGCTTGACAGAATTTCCCTCTTCCATGCCCCGTTACCTCGCCTGCCCCGAGTGCCGCCATCAAAACGATCCCGACGCGTTTCACTGCGAAATCTGCCATGAACCGCTTCGGCCGGGTCAATCGGAATGAACGCCTCGCTGCCGGATATCTTGGAGGGAGACCTCGACATCGTTTTCGTCGGGATCAACCCCGGCGCCTATTCGGCTCAAACAGGGCATTACTACGCGCGGCCGTCCAACCTTTTTTGGACGACGCTCCATCAGAGCGGGCTGATTCCGCAGCCGCTCCAGCCGAAGGATGACTGGAAACTCCCGAGGTTTCGAATCGGATTGACCGATATCGTGAAGCGGTCGACCGACAGCTCGCAAGATCTTTCCGCCGACGAGCTGAAGACGGGAGGAGAGATCGTTCGAAAGAAGATCCTCTTCTATCGCCCTCGGACCGTCTGTTTCAATGGTCTGACCGCTTATCGCGCTCTCTTCGGCCCGACGGAGGGGCCCGGCGCAAAGGAGGCGCGGATCGGATCGAGCGCTCTCTTTGTCGTTCCCTCTACGAGCCGAAGAAACGCGCGCTACCCCAAAGAAGAAGTCATCTTATGGTTTCGGCGGCTGAAGGAATTTATCGATCGAACCTCCGATCAAGACCGGACCGGAGCTGTACGATGAACCCTGATCTCCGATGACCGAGCCGATTTTCCTGTCGATCGCCTTCTTTCTGGTCGCCCTTCTTTACGCATCGGTCGGGCATGGAGGCGCCTCGGGTTATCTGGCGCTATTCGTCCTGGCCGGATTTTCTCGCCCTACGATCGCGCCGATCGTGTTGGCGCTCAACATCCTGGTCACGGCGTTGGGGTGGTTCTACTTCCGCCGGGGGGGCCACTTCTCATTCCGGATTCTTGCCCCCTTCATCGTGACCTCCATCCCGGCGGCCTTTTTGGGGTCGCAGATCCACCTCTCCTCGCGCGCCTTTTCCGCAATCCTCTTCGTCATCCTCTTCATGGCGGCGGTCCGAATGTGCTTTGTCTTTTCCCCGTGGAGACCCCTTCATGAACCCCCCTCTTCCCTTCTCTGGAAAACAGGGATTCCGGTCGGGTTTTTTTTAGGATTTCTCGCGGGCC
>DATDON010000025.1:0-2931 GCA_035293225.1 Candidatus Manganitrophaceae bacterium | reverse complement strand
AGGTCGCGATCCTGCCGCAGGAAACCCTTCTCTATATGGACGATGATGAAATCATCGTTAAAAATTATGAGGAGAAAACCTTCAAGTACCCGCAGCCTGCCTCCTCGGAAAAAGTGGGCGCCGGCGCGTCCGAGCCGATCTTGATACAGCCTCACTTTGATTGTGAATAGCAAAGAGAGGAATCGATTGATTTTGGGGGGACTTTGACTCTCAATCATCTTGCGTGAATCCGGTTTCAGGGACCGGTCTTCGCTCGATTGAGGCGCCCTGCCTCCCTCCGGTAAGGAGGAAATATGAAAATCTCACTTCGATTGATCCTTGCGCTTTTGATTGTCCTAGGGACTATCGTCGGCCTCTTCACCCTCAATCAAATCCGGGTCGAGCGGCAACGGCTCATCCATGACTTGGACCGGAGAGCGTCGCTTTTGGCGGAGAGTCTGCAGGAAACGCTTGGGCCGGCGCTGGTCAAGAGAAATGATCTCCGCCTCCGCCGGATCGTAGAAAAATTCGGAAACAGGGAAAGGCTGGCGGGAATCGCCATCTTTGATCTTCAGGGGGTGGTGGTCGCCGCCACGCAAGGGTTGGCGGCGCCCTCCGAACTCCTGGACGCGCGCCCTTCACTTTTGCAAGATCAAGAAAAAGGCTTCTTAATCACGCGCGGAGATCGTCTCTTCCATATCTATGCGACCCCTCTCTTGGAGGAGGATCAGATATTGGGAACCTTGGCGCTCATTCACGACGCCGCCTACATCCCGGCGCGGCTCGTTCAGATATGGAAAGAGAGCTTCATCCGTTTATTGACCTATGCGGGTTTTATCGCGCTTACGACCTTGTTGGTGGTTCGATGGAGCATTGAAGGGCCGATTGCGCGAATGGCCGAATGGATGAAACAGTTGCGTCTAGGGAATCCCTCCTCGACAAAAGCGCCTCTTCAAGAAGCGTTATTTAAGCCGCTGGCGTTCGAGGTCACCCGGATCAGCGCCAGCCTGACCGCCGCGCGCGCCTCGGCGGAGCAGGAAGCCAAGCTTCGCCATGCGTCGGAGTCGTTATGGACCCCCGAACGATTGAAAGAGTTTGTCCGGAACCGATTAAAGGGGCGGTCCCTCTTTGTGGTTTCCAATCGTGAGCCCTATATTCACACGAAGCGGGGAAAGGCGATCGAATGCGTGGTTCCCGCGAGCGGGCTGGTCACCGCCCTGGAGCCGATCATGCGGGCGTGCGAAGGGCTTTGGATCGCGCATGGAAGCGGGGACGCCGACATGGCGACCGTCGACGCGCGGGACCATGTCCGCGTTCCCCCGGATGACCCCGCGTACACCTTGAAGCGGGTTTGGCTGACCAAGGAGGAAGAGGAAGGCTATTATTATGGATTTTCGAACGAGGGCTTATGGCCCCTCTGTCATATCGCTCATACCCGTCCGCTTTTCAGGCGATCCGATTGGGAAGCGTATCAAGCGGTCAATATCAAATTCGCCGATGCGTTGCTGGACGAATTGCGGGGGACCACCGAACCGCTGGTCCTCATTCAGGACTACCACTTCGCCCTACTGCCGCGTCTGATCAAACAGGCCAGGCCGGACGCTCGCGTGGGGCTATTCTGGCATATCCCATGGCCGAATCCGGAGGCGTTCGCGATATGCCCTTGGCAGCGGGAGATCCTTCAAGGTATACTGGGAGCGGACCTGATCGGATTCCATATTCAATTTCACTGTAATAATTTTTTGGAGACGGTCGATCGCGCCTTGGAATGCCGCATTGATCGGGAGCGTTTCTCCGCCATGCGAGACGGACATCAGACCGTTGTGAAGCCGTTCCCCATCAGTGTCGCGCCATGGCAATTTTTTCCCCCGTCGAATGGGAACGAGCGTGAACAACTCCTCAAAGAGGCCGGCCTGCCCGATATGCGCGTCGGGGTCGGGGTGGATCGACTCGATTATACGAAGGGAATTTTGGAGCGTTTTCGAGGGCTCGAGCGCTTCTTTGAAAAGTACCCCTCGTTCCGTGAACAATTCGTTTTTGTGGAGTTGGGGGCGCCCAGCCGCACCCACATTCCCCGGTATCACGATCTGGTCAGCGAGATTGACGCCGAAGTGGAGCGGATCAACTGGAGGTTTCGGTCCAAGACATGGGCGCCGATCCTTTTCTTAAAACGACACCATTCTCACGAGGAGATCCACCGATGGTACCGGATCGCGGACCTCTGTCTCGTCACTTCCCTCCATGATGGAATGAACCTTGTCGCCAAAGAGTATGTCACCGCCAAGGAAGACGGTCGTGGAGCCTTAATCCTCAGCGCTTTTACGGGCGCCGCGCGGGAGTTCCTGGACGCTTTAATCGTCAACCCCTATGATACCGAGCAGGTCGCGGACGCGACGCGGTACGCGCTGGAGATGTCGGACGATGAGCAGAACCGCCGCATGGAAGCGATGCGGCTGCAGGCGCGTGACTATAACGTCTACCGCTGGGCCGCCGCCTTGGTGGAGGATCTTGCTCAGGTTCGTGTGACGCTCCACGAACGACCCTTACCTTAGATCTCAGGTTGCGCCTCCCTCTCCGGAAGAAACCCTACGCCTGGGGGCTTTGCGGAGAGATTTATTTGCCTGGCTTCTTTTTTTGCTCTTCCCTGTAGAGCCCATCTACCCAAAGAGATCATTTTCCTTGAAAGAAAAGTCGCTTTATGATACCGTCTAGACGGATACAGGGCCGCCGAACCGGCCCCGGGAGGCGGGCGGACGGTCCGCTTCGGGTTGATAGATCGGCCATCGGTTTGGGAGAGGTCGCGCCTGATCCTTGTCTCTTGATCTATATAAACAAGATAAATAAGCGGTGAGGGAAAAAGATGATCAAAAATGATCGGTGGATTCGGCGGATGGCGAAAGAGCGGGAGATGATTCTTCCTTTTGAGGAGAAGCAGGTCCGGGCCGGGAGCAT
>DATDON010000024.1:0-2175 GCA_035293225.1 Candidatus Manganitrophaceae bacterium | reverse complement strand
GATTGAGCAGTCCGCTCGCCAAGAGGCCGAGAAAAAAACCGAGCAATCCCCAGAGTAATTTCTTCGCCGTTGTTTTCGTCAAAAGAATTTCAAGGGCGACCAAGCCCCCTCCCAACAGCAGGCCGACAGCCGCTCCCAGCGCGGCCCCTTCCGGTTCAAATGATTTGGAAGCAAAAGAATAACCAGCGAAAGCGCTCAGCGAAACAAAAAAAGCGCGGATCATATATATTCCCATAGCCACCCCCTTCCACCCATGTTTTACGGGAAATGCGCCTCTTCGTAACCGATTCCAGATTCCTGAAATTTCCTTGATGTTCTCGCAGTGTGATGACGCCTTGCCTGACATTCGTCTTTGACGACCTCAAAACAAATGTCCCCTGGTTGATGATGCTGGAGTGACACCCCTCTCTTTTTAAGCAGGGGCGATCGTTAAAAAGAGGGTCTTCCCTTGTCGATTGATCAGAAGTAAAATGACCTCCTCTTTTTTAATTTTAGACGCGACCTCTTCGTAATCATCCATATTCCGCACCGGCTTCCGGTTGATCTCCATGATCAGATCTCCCCGCAGAAGACCCGCCTCGTCCGCGGCGCTTCCCGGTTCGACCTTGAACACGACAACCCCCTTCTCGCCGCGGCCCAAACCCAATTGTTGGGCCAGCTCCGGCGTGAGATTGCGGACCTCGAACCCGCTGAGGGCCGCGCTCATCTTCTCCCCCTCCTCCTCCGGCCCGCCCCGGGCGATCTCCTTCGGTTGCTCGTCGATGGTCACTTCCATCTCTTTCTCTTTTTTATCGCGGACCACCTTCACCTTCCCTTTGGCGCCGACCGGCGTCCGGGCGACGAGGTTCCTCAGATGCGTCGAATTTGCGATGTCCTGCCCCATGAATTCGATGATCACGTCTCCCCGTTGGAAACCGGCCTTTTCCGCCGGGCTTCCCGGGAGGACATCTCCGATCAGGGCGCCCCTCGCCTCTTTGAGTCCGAACTCTTTGGCCAACTGAGGGGTCACCTCTTGGATCGAGACGCCGAGCCAGCCGCGAATCACCTTCCCCGACTTGATCAAGCTCTCCATCACCGACTTCACCATGTTGCTCGGAACGGCGAAACCGATCCCCATGTAACCCCCGCTCTGCGTGAAGATCGCCGTATTGACGCCGACCACCTCCCCGTGCGTATTGACCAACGCCCCCCCCGAGTTGCCGGGGTTGATCGCCGCGTCGGTCTGGATAAAATCCTCATAGTCGGTGATGCCGACATTGGCCCGTCCGACCGCGGAGACAATCCCCATCGTCACGGTCTGATTCAGCCCGAAGGGATTTCCGATCGCCAGGACATATTCTCCGACCTGCAATTTGCTCGAATCTCCCCATGTAACGGACGGGAGATCTTTCGCGTCGATTCGAATCAGCGCCAGATCGCTCTTCGGATCGCTCCCGACGACCTTTCCTTTGAATTCCCGTTTGTCTCCCAACAGGACCTTGATCTCATCCGCCTTCGAAACCACATGGTTGTTGGTGATGATCAATCCGCTCGGATCGACGATCACCCCCGACCCGAGGCTCTGTTCCTTCCGCTCGCGGGGAACGCCGGGGCGACGAGAAGGCTCCTCGCCGAAAAAACGCCTGAAAAAAGGATCATCGAACGGAAAAGTGGGGGTCTCCTCTCCCCCTTTGACCACGCGGGTCGTGGAGATATTGACGACGGAGGGGGTGACCGATTTGGAAATTTCGACGAAGGTCTGCTCCGTCTGGGTGATGGCGGGAGGTTTTTCTCTCTGCGGATCATTCACCGCCCGGCCGGACGGGATGAGATGGAACTCCGAGACCAGGGTGATTCCGACGACGACGCCGATAATGAGCAAAAAAGCGGAAAAAACCAGCCTTTTAGGCCGAATTTCATGAGGACGATTTGACATTCACGCTCCTTATAAATTGACACGATCAAGAAAGCCGGGCGACGAACCGACTCGCAAAATGATCCGGACGAACAAGGGCCTTCATTTAATCTTTTTTTCGCATTATACTATACCTATTTTCAGAAAGTAAAGTTACCGCATCCCAACCCTTTCATCCGAGGCGAAGAGGTGAACGACCGGATCAAAAAAGCGCAGACCCTTATTTGGCACCCCTTCACGCAGATGAAGGAGTGGGAGAAAGAAATACCGACGATCATCTC